>JAXHTS010000048.1:0-38795 GCA_034190085.1 Spirochaetota bacterium | reverse complement strand
GGCACATCGAGAGAGTTTGACATAGGTCTTTATTACAGAAGGGCCAAGTCCTTTGAGTATGTGATGGGAGATACGGATTATCATTATGAGAAGGTTGCCAAGGCTCTTGGACTTTGATATTAAATTATATGAATAACAAGATATCTACGATGGGGAGGAGTAGTAATAATACTATCCCCTTTGCGATCCAATATAATATCCTAGTATGCAAATATTGAGATAGTTGCTAATAAAATGGAGGGATGGGTTATGGATTTCAAATATACAAAAGAGCAGGAAGCCATAAAAGAGGAATTCGAGGAGTTTTTCAAAGAGGAGATGAAGCATTCGCCTCCTGAATATGGAAGGGGTGGGCTTGAGGGGATGTTCGCTACTGATGAAGGATGGAATTTTCACAGAAGTATTGCCAAAAAGCTTGGTGAAAAGGGTTGGCTCTCTCTAGCCTGGCCAAAGGAATATGGGGGCAAGGATGCATCAATTATAGAACAATTGATATTCAGCGAGGTCAGAGAGAAGTACCGTGCTCCAGGGGTAGATATTTTCGGTATTGGCATGTTTGCGCCAACCCTAATGGTAGCCGCAAGTGATGAACAGAAGACGAGATTGCTTCCTCCTATAGCCAAGGCGGAGGTTACCTATTGTCAGGGTTGGAGTGAACCCAACGCTGGATCTGATCTGGCCTCCCTTACCACCACAGCTATTAAGGATGGCGATCATTACGTTGTCAATGGACAGAAGATCTGGACATCAGGCGCGCATAGGGCTGATCGCATGTTTCTCCTTGCACGAACAAATCCTGCGGAAAAGAGAGGCAAAGGGCTTTCTGTCTTTCATTTACAGATGGATTATCCCGGTATTGAGGTGCGTCCTATTTTGTATATGGATGGAACTCACCTGTATAATGAGGTATTCTTTACAGATGTAAGGATTCCAGAAAGTGACAGGATAGGCCCAGAAAATGAGGGATGGAGAGTAACAAGAGAGACCATGAATTTTGAGAGATCCGGTGTAGGCTTTTTTGTAGAAGGGAGAAATATTCTAAATGAATTGGTCGAATATGTGAAAACAACAAAGCGGGATGGCAGGTTTCTTTCAGAGAATCCTATTGTTAGAAAGAAGATAGCTAAATTGTACAGTGATTTAGAGGTCGGTTATACACTTGCTTACAAGATAGCATGGACACAGGAGCAATCTGGATTGATGTTTGCTGCTTCTTTGGCATCGGAGGCCAAGCTATTTGGGAGTGAATTGTTACAGCGCGTTGCAAATTTTGCAACTGAGATTATGGGCCTCTATGGTCAGGTCGCTCATTCTAAGTGGTCGCCTTTAGATGGGGCCATGGTTGAGGCTTATCAGATGTGTATGGGGATGAATATTGCTGCAGGGACATCTGAGATTCAGCGAAACCTAATAGCCTGGGTTGGATTACAGCTCCCAAGACTCAAATATCAGAAAACGACCTGATAGAGAGATATTACCCCTTTGATAGTCAAGATGATTATGCAGAAATATTTGATAAAATGAGCCATGATCAACTTCTGCTTTTATATGTTCTTTACTACCGAAGTACTATAAAGATGGCGTTCTTCACATTTAATGAAGTGATAAAGGACGCCCATTTTCTTTCTTCCTCATCCATTTTGAGGGTATGGATCCTATCCTGTCCCTAGCATACTTGACTTGACTTTCCATAGTATATCAATTATTATCGTTACAAATTTTACAGAGAGGAGTATTGACATGAGAAGAGGGTATGCAGGGAACATATTGAGCGTAGATCTTTCTAATGGATATATTACAAAAATTCCTACAGAGAATTATACAGATCGATTTATAGGGGGAAGGGGTATGGGATTGAAGACATATTGGGATGATGTCTCAGGTAATGTTGATGCCTTTGATCCAGAGAATCGGTTAGTATTTGCAACAGGTCCGGTATGCGGTGTGCCGGGATTTGCCGGATCACGATGGCAGATATGTGGAAAGTCTCCTGTTGGCAATCAATTTTCTTACTGTAATCTGGGTGGCTCTTGGGGTGTCCAATTGAAGTTTGCTGGTTTTGATGGTCTTATTGTTTTTGGAAAGGCTGAGGGTTTGGTATATTTATATATTGACAATGATAGGATTGAGATAAGGGATGCGAGCGCTTTACAAGGCAAGGGGGCGATTGATACAAGAGAAATATTAAAAGGGGAGTTGGGGAGATCAGTTAGGGTTGTCGCTGTAGGCCCGGCAGGGGAGAATATGGTTAGTTATGCTTCCTTTCTTGCTGACTCTGATTCTAGCGGAGGGGGCGGATTAGGGGGTGTAATGGGCTCCAAAAACCTAAAGGCTGTTGCTGTAAGGGGAGAGGACAGGATAGATGTGGCTGATCCTGAGAGCATCCAAAATCTGAAAAAGCGTGTTCAGGATGTGAAGAGCGCGCTAAGCCTTGAGATGCCCTCGCAATCCACAGAAAAGCTGAGAAAGAATACATGCTATGGTTGCATAGATGGTTGCATTAGGGCAAATTATAAAAGCGAGGATGGGCAGGTGGGGAAGTTCCTCTGTCAACCCTCATTCTTCTATTCGATTAGGGCACAGAGATATTACGGAGATCCCAAAGATGTGCCCTTCAAGGCGAACAAGCTTTGTGATGATTATGGGATAGATTCACGTGTAGTAGAGACCATGATCATGTGGTTGAGCAGATGTAGCAAGGCAAATATAATTACTGAGGAAGAGGCTGGCATACCCTTTTCTAAAATAGGCAGCATAGAATATCTCGATACACTGCTAAGGAAAATATCCTTTCGTGAGGGATTTGGCGATATTCTGGCTAATGGCCCTCACAAGGCCGCTGAGATCGTTGGGAATGGATCAGAGAAGCTGATTACGGATTATATGATAGGTACCGGGGAGAATGAGGTTTATGGCGCTAGGCTATATATTACAACCGGGCTTTTGTATGCAATGGAACCTAGGATGCCAATTCAACAGCTTCATGAGATCAGTATTCAGGCAATGATGTGGGCTATTCGTGAGATGGGAATGGATAATTATCTTACATCTGATGTAATCAGAGCTATTGGTAAACGATTTTGGGGGAGTGAGATAGCCGCTGATTTCTCGACATATGAGGGTAAGGCTTTAGCAGCAGCTAAAATTCAAGATCGGCAATATGCCAAGGAGAGCCTGATCTTATGCGACTTCTCCTGGCCAATCATACATAGCCATGCTACTGAGGATCATGTTGGTGATCCGACATTGGAAAGCCAGATTTGCAGGGCCATTACAGGTAAGGATATTAGTGAGGAAGGGTTATATGAGGTTGGAGAACGTGTCTTTAATCTTCAGAGGGCGGCTCTTATAAGGGATGGACGAAAGGGCAGAGAGGATGACTCCCTGGATGAGTTCAACTACACTGTTCCATTAAAGGGAGATTTTGGTAATCCCAGCTGCATTGTGCCCGGCAAGGACGGAGAGCCCCTTTCGCGCATGGGTATGGTTGTTGATCGGAATGAATTTGAGGGGATGAAGGACGAGTATTATGAGATTAGGGGATGGGATGTTGAAACAGGATTACAAAGGAGAGAGAAACTTGAGGCATTAAATCTTGTAGAGGTTGCTGAGGGATTGAACTCAGTGGGGCTTCTTGCTTAAGCCTATACATAAAAAGGGATAATTTTTATGATTATTGATTGTCATTATCATTTTGATGAGAGGATATATCCAGTTGAAAGGATAATTGAGTTTATGGATATGGCTGGTGTGGACAGGATTGCCTTGATGGCTTATCTTTCAGATCCTTTCTCTGATCCGCCGGTATATGTCATGAACATTTTTCGATTTATTATGACCAATAGATTTTTGCGTGGACTAGGGAAGCTAATAAAACCAAAAGTGACTCCAGATGGTGACATTCTGTTGCCAAGGGGAGACATTCGAATAAATAGGGATCCTGAGAATGAGCCTGTTTTTAAACTAGTGGATAAGTATCCTGATCGTATTCTTGGTTGGATCTTTGTAAATCCAAATGGGGAGAGGGATCAGGTTGAGGAATTTGAGCGATGGGCGGATAGCCCTGGATTTATTGGCGTGAAGGCTCATCCCTTTTGGCATTATTATCCAATTGTTAAACTAGCGCCAATCGCTAAGCGCCTAAAGGAGATGGGGAAGCCACTTCTATTGCATGTCGGTTATGATGAAAATGGGGATTATGATGCTCTTCTGAATGATGTCCCTGATTTGAAGCTTATTTTAGCCCATGCCGGATTTCCTCTTTTTAGGGATACTTGGAAGAAGATTCGCAATAAAGAGAATATCTTTGTTGATCTCTCGCAAACCTCCTATGTTAGCGAGGGCATGATTCAGAGGGTTGTAGAATATCTTGGGGTGGATCGATGTATCTTTGGGACAGATGGGCCACACGGTTTGATTGGGAAGGATGGCGCTTTTGACTATGGACTGATCAAGCGGCGAATTGAGGGAATCTTTCCGGATATTGGTATTCAGAGAAGGCTTCTTGGGGATAATTTTGCTGAAATAATTGGTATATAATAGAGTAGGGGTAATGAATAGATTTAGGGTAGAATGTAAACATGTCAATGCAGGATGGATTGGAATACTCTGCCGGAGTCTGAGTAGGATATTATTATTTATTATTATCCCTTATGTTGTGACAGGGGTTGATACCCGTCTATACTCCTTTGAAAAGAACGCTATTTATTATTCCAAAAAGGGAGGGGATTATCTAAGCAAAGGGGATAATTACAGGGCTATTCTTAATTTTAGGAATGCGCTAAAGCTGAATCCTAATTATCATGAAGCCATCATCGGACTCGGGAATGCTTATCGAAATACTGAGGCCTACGAGGAATCCCTCAAGTTATACAATAATGCCTTAAGGATTGATCGAAATGATTTCAATGCAATGATTGGAATCGGCTCATGTCTGGTTGCGCTTGGGAGATACAGCGATGCAATAAAATATTATAATCATGCTTTAGAGTTGTCCGAAGGGAATGTGGAAGCGCAATATGGCATAGCCAATCTATATTTTCTTATGGATAAGATGATATGGGCGAAAAGGGGATTGAAGGAGATATTAAGGATTAATCCATATCATTATAAATCCTTGCTCCTGATGGCGGATATTAAGAATTATGACAATCGTATTGATGAGGCAAGGGGGTATGCTCAAAAGGCGATTGATTCGAATAATGAATTGCCTGAAGGCTATGTCAAGTATGGTCAAATACTCATGAGTTATTATCAGAAGAGTCATAATAATGATTATCTTAATGAGGCTATTGACAAATTTAATATGGCTCTGTCCATTCACCCTGAAGATATTAACGCCAATAGGTGCATGGGGTATCTATCCCTTATTCAAGAGGATTATTCTGGCGCAATAGATTACTTCAAGAAATCGCTTTTAAAATTCCCTGATAATAACATATCGCTCTATAATCTTGCAATCGCTTATGATAAATCGGAGAGATTGCAGGATTCTTTGAAGTCTTTTGTCAAGGCCTTGGGGCTTGCCCCATCAAATAATATATTGCGTTCTAGGCTAGAGGATTTTCTCACCTTCAGAGATTTTAAGATAGGTCATCCCTTGAGGGTAAGGCTTAGCAATGAGCATTATGAGATGGCATTGGATAGACAGAAGAAGAACCTTACCAATGATGCCTTGATGCATTTTCGAAGATCTTTATATTTGAATCCAATGAATAGAATTTCCAGGGAGAGCCTGCGTAACTATTATCTTATTCAGAATTTATACAGGTTTCATGTTGATCAACATAAGGATCTTTTAAGAATCTATCAGGAAGATAAGTATCAGCAAATGCTTGAGGTTGCAATTATAAAAAGGAGAAGCAGGCTTTATCACAGGGTGGGTTATTCAGATGTTCCGCCACCGAGGGATGTGCCCATAGTGCTGGTTATGAACTTTTGGCCTCGTACAATTGTTACTGCTCATTTTGATGCAGGGGTAGTGCTGGCAAATTATTTTACCTTTGCCATGAATCAATTTGGAAGAATGCAGATGATCGGGATTAATAATAGAATGGAGATCTGCAGAGGTATGGCCGTTGGTGAAAGATTCATGGGGGATAATCTGGAAAAATTAGCTGAGATGGTTGAGAGGGGTAAGATAGATAGATTGGATTATATCGTTTATGGGAATTTTAATGAGGGATTTAATTTTATTACTGCAACATTGAAAATTATTGATTTTCATAAGGGCGTTGTTATTAGTGATTTTTCTATTTCAGAGGGAGGGAAGGAGAGCTTGTCCAAGATCTCTTTAAGGGCTTCAAAAAGAATATTTGATATTATGCCCTTTAAGGGAAGGGTGTTGAAGATAAACGATGAGAAGATCATTATTAATCTGGGGCTCTTTGACGGTATAAAGCCGGGTGATTTCCTGACTATTGAGAGATTTGAGAGTCCCAAAGCCAAGGAGAGGCTTGGTATTAAGAGGAGGATGACATTGGTTGTGGATGAATGTGATACACTGATCTCTTCAGCAAAACTACTGAGGGCATCAGATATCCAACTTGTGGATTTGAATAATATGGTCTATCCCCTAAAGAAGCGAAGAGCAAGATTGATCGAGTAGCCTTTTTACATATTCTGCGTGCTTGAATACTCTATGATCGATTTTTTTAAAATGGATTGCTTGAAAATAACTACATAATTGAAAAGAAAACAAATTATTGTTTGACATTTTTTGCCAATAGATTACCTAAGAGCAGAATGAAGATTTGGTCAGGTAGCTCAGTCGGTAGAGCAGAGGACTGAAAATCCTCGTGTCGGCGGTTCGATTCCGTCCCTGACCAAAATTTTCATATAGGGAATTTAAATCCTTTCTTAAGATGAGCGTTTTTAGGATAATGTATTTTTTTATACGATAGAAGAATTCAACTAGGGGAGAAGGGTCCTTCACCCCTAAACACTCATCCGCCCTAAATCGACCGATATTCCTTCATCCATTTCATACTATCATCCTAAAGAGAAAAAGTATTCAGATAAAAGTCTGTTATACTTCACAGGTCCAAAATTGTGATTTTTTAATTATCTGAAATTTGGGAGTTAAAAGTGGATCAAGTTCCTGTATGTAAATAGTATGTGCTTTTTCTAAACAATCCATAATCGAATTTTTTAAAACTATCAAAATCTTCATAATATTTTGAGTATAGACATTGTTAGTCTTTCTAATTTAAATCATCCCTAGTTATTTACAAAAGAGAATTCATCGCGCAGCATAACTGAAATCAATTTTATTCATTGTTGAGAAACTCCTTGTGAACATAGCATAAAAGGATAGAGAAAAAGTTGTAATCAAAGAGAGTAAATGATAATTTGTGTCGCTATTGCAGAAACTAATATTAATGAAATATTGTTCCTATATACGTCAATAATTCCAAAATTTGCCCTTGACTTATTAGACTGTAGGCTTATGAAAAACTACATTAAATAAAAAACATGGGGGGCAATAATGGGAATGCTTAGGAGAACCTTGTATTTTTGTTTCGCTCTTACAGTATGTGTTATGTTCTTTCTCGCGTGCAGCGATGATGATAAAATCGTAATTCCTCCCAACCTCTGCATTGATAATGACGGTGATGGTTATGGGGAAAATTGTCTCCCTGGCCCTGACTGCAACGACGATCATGCTGATCACTGGTCTGATTGTGACACATGCCAGGATAAGGATGAAGACGGATATGGAGTTGGCGATAATTTTTGCAATCGAGAGGAGGAGGATTGTGATGAGAGTGATCCAGCTATCCATCCCACAGCATCAGAGGCTTGCGACGGCAAGGACAATGATTGCGATGGCGATATTGACGAAGAGGAGGTTGTAGTATTTGCGGATGCAAATATTGAGCTGAAGGTTAGGGAGGCTATTGGCAGGCCCACAGGCGATATTCTCAATAGTGATCTTATAAACAGCCCCACAGATTTAGACTTATCTTTATTAAGGATAAATGATTTAAGTGGACTAGAGTATTGCATTGCTCTGACTAACCTTAACTTGAAGTCCAACATGATAAGCTATATGGCGCCTCTTTCATGGCTAACCTGTCTGGAGACCCTTAACATGAGTGACAACTGTTTCAACAAAGTTAAGAATATATTTCCCCTCTATGTCCTTACTGACCTGACATATCTTAACCTTAATTATAGTGAGATAAATGATATCTCACCTCTATCAACGCTTACTGATCTTACATATCTTGATCTTGGAAGTAATAAGATAAATGATATCTCACCCCTATCAACACTTACTAATCTTACAGATCTTAACCTTTGGGATAATGAGATAAGCGATATCTCTCCTATATCAGTTCTTACTAATCTTAAGGAGCTTTTCCTTAACGCTAATGATATAATAGATATCTCACCTTTATCAGTTTTAACTAATCTTACATTTCTTAACCTTGGAGATAATGAGATAAGCGATATCTCTTCCCTTTCAGTTTTAACTAATCTTACAGATCTTAATCTTGGAAGTAATAAGATAAATGATATCTCACCCCTATCAACGCTTACTAATCTTACATATCTTAGCCTTGGATATAATGAGATAAGCGATATCTCTTCCCTTTTAGTTTTAACTAATCTTACATATCTTAGCCTTGGAGATAATGAGATAATTGATTTTTCTTCCCTATCAGTGTTAACCAATCTTTCAAATCTCAGACTTAATGATAATCAGATAAGCGACATTTCTTTCTTATCAGCTTTAACTAATCTTACACAACTTTATCTAAGAAGTAATGATATAATCGATATCTCCTCCCTTTCAGGATTAATTCATCTTACATATCTGAACCTTGAAGATAATCAAATAAGTGATATCTCTTCCATTTCTGTTCTCTCTAATTTGACAGCGCTTAGGCTGACTGACAATAATCTGGATGAGTCCGACTGTACGGATATATGTAAGTTTATATACAATGGGGTGGAGGTCAGCATAGACGTCTCTTGTTCCTGCGATTGATAGTAAAAATTGTCAATGATAGGATTACATATTTTTCATGTTTTATTAGAGAAGTGTGAAGGTTTATAACTTCCATGTAGGCTCTCAATTTTATGAATTATGAGATTCCTGCATTCGCAGGAAGGAGTGTAGTTTAATTCTATCCCCCATTTCCTGTTGAGTTACGGATTATTTTTACCTTGGCATACATCTGCTACAGAAAAATACCTGCCTTCCGTTTTAAAGATCGTTTTGATTAAACATATAGTAGTTGATAGAGAAATAATGATATATATGTTTTAGCTTGAGACATCTTAGGGGAAGATGGATTTCCCCTTGGTGATAGCCGTTGGTACGCAGGGGAAATAGGCCTTCCCCTTGGGGATAGCCGTTGGTACACAGGGGAAATGGGTCTTCCCCTTGGTGATAGCCGTTGGTACACAGGGGAAATGGGTCTTCCCCTTGGTGATAGCCGTTGGTACGCAGGGGAAATAGGCCTTCCCCTTGGGGATAGCCGTTGGTACACAGGGGAAAGGATTATCTTCACGCAAGAATTAGCATGAGGCATCCCTGACCAGAGGCAAGATCGTTGGTGTATTATAAGTTAGAAAGATAATGAGGCATGAATTCCAAATTTTGGATAGAAATGGCATGTGTCTTTTTTAAAATTTGATATATAATTGTTTCTGTATTTCAAGCTGTGATATTCAATGGATGCAAAGCATCCGAGGGTATATTTTTGGTTTAATGAATAGAGCAGATAGACCGCATTTGTTATTGACATGCTCTTGTAACTGAAGATCATAGAGTTAAACACAGGCAGAGCCTCTTCATAATTGCTTGTCATCTCTTCTGCTAATGATAACTGTTCTAAATAATATTCTGGTATACCATAGGGATTATCCTCATACATTTGCTGTAAGTCTTCTAAACTGTCGCTGTATAGCTCATATATAGTCCTTGGGGAAGAGGTATCGCCTGAATTATTGTATTTCAGGGTTCGATATATTACACTATAACATAATGTTGTTTTAGCGGATATTGAGGTCTCAAGATTTAATCTATGGGCTTTGATCCTGAATTCATTATCCCTCTTCGCTCCTGCAAAACCCGTATTGAGGTTAATAGTCTCGGTTTCCTCATCGTTGCCTGTCGGCAGTTCATACTGAAACTCAATTTTTATAAGATGATTTTGAAAGGTTGTACCAATTCTCAATGAATTTGCCTCACCAAAATATGTGTTATCACCGCAGCGTATTCCAAAGGGAAGAATGCTGAAATATGCTTGTAGGGTCAGATGCCAATAATCGATCCCCACTTCCCCGGAATAACTCTGATTTAATCGATCATCGTAGGAGGAGAGATCATCTTTCCCCCAATCATACTTATCTGAAGGCAATATGTATTGACTGGCATCAAACATTGCCGCTATGTGTATATAATCAGCCTTCAATCTGTAATATACCTGTGTCTGCGGCTCTTCATGGACCGAATAGGGGATGGGAGCGCTTCCTGTTAGCAAAAGGTGCTGGTAGCCAAAGGGACCTGAGGAATATTCATTTTGTAAAATAGGAGCCAAGTTGTTGTTTCGCGATTTGGACGCGCCGTATCTTGAACCAATGGAAAACCAATACCCTAAGGATGTGGTATTAGTATAAACCTGAGGGATTGAATAGAATTGCTGCCAGCTATTATATTTATCTATGCGCTTTCGGCCAGACATTAGTCTGTCCAGTTCTTTTTTCATTATCACAGGATCGCTTAGGAACTGTTGCGGGAATACATTATATAGTTTTTCCGCGGAATTGTCCTCGGCTCTCTGTTGATAAGCACAGTTTCTAAAGGGATAGGGGTGAATAAATTTTAGGTTATACTTCTGTTCATTGACAAATTTGATTGACCTTGGTGTTTTAGCAATTTCAATCTCCCATATGCTTTCCCTTGCGATTACCACCTCGCGCCCTTCCTGGGTTAAAAATGAGATATTATCTTCTGAGTAATCGAATGGCCATCCTGAAACAAGATCCACGATCTTATTATTTTGTAATGTTCGCACCTTTACCATATCAACCCTGTCTGCTTCTTTGAGCGTTACAGGAGGGAAGTTATGAATAGAATAGTATGTCATAAAAATTATCTCATATCGAGGCACTTCAATTATTTTTCCTGTTAATGTAAATAGCTGTACCTTAGAATCATTTACATCCACAATTACACCTAACTCTCGTTTGCAGGCGGATGTATAAAGACCATGTATATTTATTGACCAGATATTATCAGAAAACATTAAAAGAAAAAGGATGAGGAGGATAATATATCTACTAAAAAATGAGCTCAAAGGATCCTCCGGATTGCAGCTTAATCGATGTATCATTATCACTGATATTAAACATATTATATTTATATTGACTGATATATATATTTAGGATTAACTTTATAGCGACGTAATCGCTGAAATTTTGGTAAATGTATATCCCAGTATTATACTGTTTAAAATTTATGGTGTTTGAATACAGATCATAGGTGATAGATTCGCTCTGAAGAATAATCTCACTAATATCAGAAGAAAAATCTATTGCATTAAAGGTTTCGGTATACTTTCCTGCGATTACTACTCCATCCAATCCTAATTGAATATCCGGATTCAGATCATAGGAAATCCCAAATCTAGCAAAATATGATTTAAATCTGTAGGATAATAAAGGCGATTCACTGTCACTGTTGTATTCAGCATACCCATAGATATCCTTTCTAAGCATGGGAAAGGGAAATATCCAACCATACTCTGTCTCGACATATTCATATATTTTTTTTTCCAAATAGCGCGCATACACATTATCTATTACATCATCATCCTTATGATGATATCTGGAAACAGAGAACATGGATTTTAGACGAATATCTCCCTTAAAATAGATGAACTTAAAAAATGGAGAGTTTTTTGAGGCCATGATCTCGCGAAAATGATTATTTACTCGAATAGCATAAATAGGATTAAACATTCCCACTGAAAGCGAATAGCATTTGTAATCCACACCTATTGATAGAAGGTAGTTGATATGAGAAGTAATATAGGGATCATCATCCACTATCAATTTTTCCTCTACATCTGAGCCAAAGATATTATCAGCCTTGTCAAATGCATTATCCTCATCATTCATCATACCAAAATTCATATCATCAAAATCATCTTCGCTAGTATAGTATCTGCTTCCAGCAGGCAATGCCTTTGGATTTATGTTGCCAACAAAGGTTGAATTAAAAAAATGAGACTTGATTTCAGACTGAAGGGCCCAGAGAGGGCTAAGCCTGGGGAGCCATTCACACAGCGCCCCTCCGATAGTTGTCTGAGTTTGAAACCCATGGGAAGTCCCGGTTGACCATTGGAAATAGGTGTTAAATAGATCTCTGCCTATTAGTTTATTTCCCCAAAAAAGAAAGACATTTCCGAGTTTTAGCGATTGATCGAAGAGAAAGGGTTTTGCATATACATAGGTTCTTTCCTTATAGTTATTTATCTTCAGAAATCCATCTCTAAGGGTTGAAAAAAAATCATAAATTTTAATTGTATCTGACAATGTCTTTGTGGGATATATCTCTTCCCCTTTAAATTCCGTATCTATGTTTCCGTCTAACAGAATATCGCCGATATTCAGGTTAATGGGCGCATTATTAAAGCTTATGTATTTATCTTCTCTATATTTATAAGACCTTAGTTTATAAATATTCGAGAGTCTATGCACATGAATCTTTCCTGAAATATCATAAAATATGACCATTTCATTGATCAATTGAACGGGCAATGCTGTAAGGGAGGGCTCATCTACATCTTCAATATAGACTTTTCGTAAAAACTTTGAGAGTTCGGGATTTATCTGCAATCCGTACAATGGATTTTCTATTATATTGTATATGAGTATTGCGCTGATATCATTTAATAGAACTCCTTTTAGTGTGCCATCAAGAAGCAGAAGGGTTGCCTTATTCTCCTCTACATCAATAATCAAACCTGAATTTAATATCTTATTCTTCTCAACAATCGTATACAATTCAAGAGCATTGCTCATTTGTGGAAGAAGGAGAAGATAGATTAGCACAACAAAGAGAGACCGTATAATAAGAGACTTAATCCTTTTATTGTATATCATAAGCTATTATTATATTTTTATTTACTCCCCGCTTGAGAAAGTGTTATCTCAATATAATACCATCCAAAGAACAAGCTTTTTTTGATAAAGCTACGAATTATAATAAGTTCTCAATAAATAGCAAAGGAAGTGCTGTAATCATCGCCGCCTGCTGGGACTGCCTGCTGCTTTTTCAGATTACGAATTTTTAAATATTAGAATGGACTATAACCAAAAATTGATCGTAATAGATGAAGATTATAGCTGGTTTAAAGCGAAGAATATTCAAAAAGTAATAGCATTGAATGAAGAGAATGTATCACTTTCAGCTAAACATATTTGATGTCCTCTTGCAGATTGAAACAAGCATCAGCATTATTGGAACCTCAATTAAAACGCCAACAACGGTTGATAACGCTGCCCCAGATGATAGACCAAAGAGCATGGTTGCAGTTGCAATAGCAACCTCAAAATGATTCGAAGCACCTATCATCGCAGATGGAGCAGCATCTTGATAGGAGAGTTTAAATAATCTCGCTAATAGAAAATATCCTAGAATAAAAATAGATAGGGTTTGAACCAAAAGCGGAACAGCGATCCATAGAATTGTTAAAGGATTTATTAAGATAATCTCCCCTTTGAATGAAAACAAAAGGATAAGAGTAACAAGGAGTGCTCCAATACTCACAGGAGTAAGGAAATGCAAGAATTTTGAATTAAACCATTCAAGTCCCTTACGCTTGATCAGCAATTTTCGTGAAAAGTATCCTGCAATAAGCGGTATAGCAACATAAATTGTAACTGAAAGGAGTATTGTCTGCCATGGAATCGGCATCGCATTTACTCCAAGCAAAAATCCTCCTAATGGAGCATATAGGAAAAGCATAGTAAGTGAATTTATAGCAACCATTACTAATGTTAGTCCATCATTACCCTTGGCTAAATAGCTCCACATCAATACCATTGCGGTACATGGGGCTATACCGAGTAAGATCGCTCCTGAAATATAACTTCGCCATAATTCAACTTCCTGGCCTGATTTAATAATCTCTGTCCCTGGCATGAATTCTTTAAACAGGTATCCTAAAAATAGATATGCAATAAAATACATGCTAAATGGTTTAATCGCCCAGTTTATAAATAGTGTTAATAATACTGGTTTGGGGGTTTTTGCAGCCCTTTTTACCTCTGCAAAGTCAATCTTTACCATTATGGGATACATCATAAAAAACAGACAGATAGCTATTGGAATCGAGACCTGATATATGGATAATGAATCCAGCTTAACCGCAATTTCAGGCGCTATCTTTCCTAAAAGTATCCCTCCTGCTATACAAAGCAGAACCCAGAGAGATAGATATTTTTCAAATAAAGATAATTGTTTTTCTTCTTTCATTGTTATAACTCAATTTTTATAAAATATGGATCTTAAATATAAATGTTATACTATAATATATACCAACGATAATGAATATTATACCTGTTGCTTTACGGACCCATCTTTCCATTGCGGTGAGCTTTTCAAAGACATTTCCAACATGCTTTGCTCCGAGTGAAATCAATATAGCAATGAGGAATACTGGAAGCGCTGTTCCTACTCCATATACTGAGGGATAGATAAACATTGATTTGTATTTTATTGATAATGGGATGAGGCTGCCAAAGAAGAGAGCTGCTGATACAGGACAGAAGGAAAGTGAAAACACGACTCCAAGGATTAGCGCACCAATGTAATTATTCTTTTCCGCTAATTTTTGTATTCTTTCATTATCGGTAATTCCACCTATATTAAAGGTAATCAAATCAAGGAGGAACATCCCTGCAAATATCAAGATAGGGCCAAGAATTTTATTCATATATGTCTGAAAGAAGTTGGAAATAACCTCTATTGAAAGGATGCTGGCAATTATTATTATTGCAAGCGAAGTATAGGAAAGCATTCGACCAGTTGTATATGAAATACCCGCAATAAAAATATTTTTAATATTAACAATCCTTTTGCTAATAAATGTCATCGCAGCAATATTTGTAGTAAGCGGACATGGGCTTAGTGATGTAAGTATCCCAAGCCATAGAGAAGTAAATATGGTGAGTAAAAAGGAGTCACTCATGCCTTTTCCATAAATATCCTAATCTCCTCCTGGATATACTCAGTGAATTTTGGTTCATCCCTTAATAGATTCCAGGTTTTATCAAGCATCTTCCAGTTGATCTGTTTGCCATCACTCAATTTCACAATGACCACAGATTTCGTATATAGCTTAAATTCTTTTACATAGTGTTTGTTATTATGCTCTTCTATATTTACAGGTTTCCATGTTATTATTCCATCAGAAATCTCTTTTGCAAAGCCCTTTTGTACTGCTTCTAGGGTAAGCCTTTCAATCCTTTGACATGAATAACATCTATTGGTAGTATGGAAATAATAGACTATTATTGTTTGATTACTACTTTGTTTATTGGATAATTTTGATGGTATATTTGTTTTTACATTTAGATTATGCCCCACCTCTGTCTTTTGTTCATTATTTGAAGCTATTTCATCTGTTATCAAATAGACTAGGCTTATACAAATGAACAATGATAATGCAATTGTTATAATTTTTTTCATATTCATTTTTTTTATCTTCCAGATTATTTATTAGCTTTTTGCATTATTTTCTTTATCTTTTTTTTATCAATCAATTTAGTCTCTTTTAAGAGACATTGGTTTGTAAATGTGTGTTCGTCCTTATGGCATTTGCAATTCTTGCTGGAGACGCCTCCCCATATCATAATCAAAGCTGATAAAAATATTAGTATTATCTGTTTATGGGTAGTCATAATCCCTCATTAATTATTCAATGTGATTTCATTCCGAGCTTCATCCCTGTAATGCATGAGATTACTCTTCAGGTAAATGCTGGTTCCAATCCCTTTAATAATTTATCTCTACCCTTTGTTCCTTTTCCTTAGACGTTCCATCAGTTCCTTCGCCTTTTGAACGGCCTCCATCTCCTTATCGTCAATAACTCCAACCCATGGCTGCGTTACCCTCCATGTGATTTCCCCATTCATCGGTGGTTCGGGATAGGCGCCGCAGTCGTACAGGGTGTATCCCCTGAATTCCACCGGCTCCTCCTGATAACATGACCATACTGCTCTCCTTATCACGTCAGGATCAGCTTCAAACTGAAGGTCAATCAGCATCAATTGTTTCCTGAAACGCTCAATCTTCTCTATTGAGATATTATACATAAAGGGGTGAGGGGAGTCCGAGTCGATTATCCTGTTCTTTTCATCAACCCCGTTCATAAATAAAAGCTTCATGGCCTCTCCGGTTAGATGCCCTTCGGATTCCGGTCCTCCGAGAATCAGATACCGAATATTTGGATTTGCGATTATATTGCAGACTATCTTCTCAAAACCGATATTCTCGGTCTGCACCGTTCCTGAAAGGGCAGCGCCGCTTTCAATGCCTGTGCGTACGAGGCTCTCAATCTCGCGCGGTATTTTGTCAGCGTCAGAATTCAAAATTATCATGACCGCAACGGGCGAGGCATCGTTGCCGCGCATGTATCTACCCTCCTCAGGGGGATAGTTGGGATGTGGTTTTACCTTCAGCATAACTCTATCCTATTTGCTCCTCTCAATTAAATTGATGCTATTGATTATATCAGAGTTCGACATCAAAAGAGGATTTCATTTATTTCCCAACGATCTCCATTTCCTGCATTGTTTTGTAAGCAACTCCCTTTCCTCACAGAAATTAAGGATTATTATATTATCATCCTGTCTCAAAACCAGGTTGATTTATTTGATCATCCTTTTTATATCTTCAAGGGGTGGCACCCTCCCAGCCACCTTTACTTCCCCATCTACCACAAGAGCTGGCGTCATCATAACGCCGTATTCTGTTATTTTATTAATTTCCTTTACCTTGTTTATTTCATATTCTATTCCAAGATCATCTGCTGCCTTTTTTGAAAGCTCTTCAAGTTTATTGCACTTAGAACATCCAGAACCGAGTATCTCTATCTTTTTCATCCTAAAATCCCCTTGCTAGTATTAAATTAATCTAAAATAGTGCTCCAAATATCATACCTGATATTGTTGCCATTATTACAACAAGCAATATAAAGACCAAAGTCTTTTTAGTGCCTATAACGCTTCTAATAACCAGCATATTTGGCAATGAAAGCGCTGGGCCTGAGAGTAGAAGCGTAAGTGCTGGGCCTTTACCCATTCCATTTCCGATCAGTCCCTCTAATATTGGCACTTCTGTTAGGGTCGCAAAGTACATAAACGCGCCAGAAATTGATGCAAAAAGGTTTGCCCAAATAGAATTGCCGCCTAACGCTGCGCTTATCCATTCAGAGGGTATTATCCCCTTATGATCAGGTCTGCCGAGAAAAAAACCTGCTAAAATTACGCCTATAAGAAGCAGGGGTAATATCTGTTTAGCGAATCCCCATGTCTGTTCAAACCAATCACTGTTTTCTCCCTTGTCCGTGCCTGTTATAATCGAAAGACCTATTACTCCTATGGTAAATGGAATCTGAGGCGTATCAGCAAAAGGTATTGCTGCCGCAATTACAAGTATAGATGTTATAAGCATCTTCCACCACTTTAAACTAAACCATTTAACTAAAATTATGCTGAATATCAAGGCCAAAACAGAGGTAATAATCCATTTTGAAGAGTAGATCAATCGCCAAAATCCTGTTTCATCGCTTGGTCTTCCCCAGTTTGAAACTACAAGAATAGCAATCATAAGGCCGAAGTATATTACAGTCTGCCATATAGGTCTTGAGTCGACTGGTTCAGGCATATGCACCAGCGACTCTGACTTGTTCATCTCTTCTTTACGATAAAAAAGATGCATAAACAATCCTATTATTATGCTGAACAAAATTGCACCAATTGCCCTGGCAATGCCAATTTCAGGACCAAGGACACGAAGGGTTAAAATTATTGCAAGAATGTTGATAGCAGGTCCTGAATACAAAAATGTGCTGGCAGGACCAAGCCCTGCGCCCATTCTGTAAATGCCTGCAAAAAGGGGAAGAACTGTACATGAGCAGACTGCCAGGATAGATCCTGATACAGAGGAAACGCTATATGCGAGTATTTTATTTGCGCTAGGGCCAAGGTACTTCATCACAGACTCCTGACTAACAAAGACAGCTATGGCGCCAGCGATGAAAAATGCGGGGACTAAGCATAGTAATACGTGTTCCCTGGCATACCATTTTGTAAGATATAGAGCCTCTATTATTGCATTATCAAATCTTTCGTTTCCAATGGGCAGAAAGTATAATAGGATAAATGCTCCTGTTATCCAGAGTAGGGGTTTCCATTCTTGTCTAAAATTCATCAATAAATCTCTAAGTATGTGGTTTTGGGGCAATTAAGCCATGTACTATATACAAAATTACCTCGCTTTACAACTCTTCATTATCTCCATTTGTGATGCCATGTTGCTCTCTAACACTGATTCAACACATCCAATAAAATCGAGAATGCATGGAACCCTGAGTTTATAATAAATTGAGGTGCCTCTTTTCTCATCTAAGACCAGTCCTGCGTTTTTTAAAACGCTGAGGTGCTTTGATATGGTTGATGAATCAACACCAATCATCTCAGTTAGTTCACCAACACATCGTTCAGTTTTATTGAGTTCCTCTATGATAAATAGCCTGCTGGGATGAGCCATCGCTTTTATTATATTTGCTCTTGCTTCATATTGTGCTTGTTTTTGAGGTTCCATTAGCGATATATTCCTATTTGGCAATATAGCAAAATAGCCACATATTGTCAAGTTTTATTCTTCATTGATTTTATAGAATCATTCGGCTATCAGACCATCGTCACCCTACTCAGGTAACCTCAAATGCATACCTTCCCTAAGTACATCATCCACATCAATACCATCATCAATCCATTTCCCCTTCAAGTCCCTTTTGGAATAGGCTTCTCTAATACTCTATTGCTTTCTAAAAGCTTCACTATCAATACCAAAAAGGATTATCCCACCGCCAAGAAGGAGTAGGGTCAATGGACATGGCAAAGGCCATCCAAATAGTGGATTTGGTATGCCTGCTATTATCATTATTGTGTCGAGAATCAACAATGCTCCAGCTATTATTAATAGCCATTTGGATACTTTTAACATAGCACTTCTCCCCTTACTATAATTACATATTTTTCAAATGCTTGATAACAATTTCAATGGATGAAACCACAATTGGATATCCTTAAAAATTGAATCGGGGTTACAATCACTTCTTTAAAAGAAGCGTATGAAATTATTCTATATTAGAAATTCACCCACTTTTAGTGGAAATATTTTTGTGATAAGAATTTTTAACTTTACCCTCACTTAATTTTTCATCAAGTATTTTTTATCTTTCAGATATTTTAGCTTTTGAAAACAAACAGATGCATGGGATCTGCTCTTATGCTAAATTAACAATCAATACATTAACTCAGAGAGTTCTGAAAGGCCATATGCATACATATGGCGCCACATGCCGCTACATTAAGAGATTCTGCTTTCTCCCTGTTAATGGGTATTCTTATTTTATAATTAGAGGCATCAATTATGGATTTCGAAAGACCAGATGCCTCGCTGCCCAGCGCTAGCAAAAGCCTATCCATCCGGCAAAGAAGCGATGGAGCCTCCCTTCCATCAACATCCGCAGCGGCCAGGGAATACCCACTTCCCTTCAACTCCTCTGCAAGCTCAAGATAGCGGTTTGTTCTTCTGATCCAGAGGGATAGTATTGCTCCTGTTGTTGATTGAACACATTTTGGGGATAACGGATCAGCGCACTTCTCAGTCAGAATTACCCCAACAAAGTTGAAGGCAGCAGCTGTTCTAATAAGGGTGCCCACATTTCCAGGATCCTGAATATCATCGAGCAATAAAATATTTCCATTAACATTAACCGGCAGATGACTCGAGTATATATCAATTGGCGACCGTATAACCGCTATGATACCCTGAGGTGATTTTGTATTGCAGATTGAACGGATTTGATCTTCAGAAATAATCCTGATTGAAAAGTTATGGTACAGTGGTGACAATTCTTTTGTAGAAAGTATTTCAATAATCTCCCCTGGATGAGTGTTGATAATCTGCAGAATGGCCTTGTAGCCTTCAACAAGAAACGCCCCAGCCTCAATCCTTCCCTTTCTGGCATTAAGCCTCTTATACCATTTAAGGGATTTTATCAGCAATAGTCTTGCTCTCCGTAATCCACGACTTGGGTAAATATCTCATAATATGCTATTCTAATCACTATCATATGCATAAACAATTAAAATAATTCCAGCTGTGCTTTTAAATCTTCATTGGCGGTTTCGTTTAGGCCATTCCTATGTAACATCTTCTTTATCCTATCTATCTCCTTAGGTCTGTTACATCTATCCCAAAACTCCATAGCCTTTTGATAATCCATAATCTTCTCACAAACTCGAGCCGCTTTATCATAAGCCCCTGAATCCATATAACATCTAATAGCAGCATTAAAATTATTTGCATCAAAATAGCACTTCCCAGCCTGTAGGAGATCTCCTGTGTTTTCGTAGATTGCTGCCATCTGCTGGTATTGACGATTGGATTTGCATATCTTTAAAGCCTTGTTAATCTCACCTAAACCTATAAAATAATCAACAGCCCTCTGGTAATGCCCGCTGAATGAAAATAGGTCTGAATTGTATTGATTTATGTCAAATCCTACTATAAGCTCATCAAATTTATCTTTATCATAAACATAATAATAGCAAGCCAATAGATAATCATCACCCTCCTCGCCTCTATGTTTAATGAGATTGAGCATTGCCTCCATATCCTTAGGGATATCATTAGAGATTCCAGTTTTATAATATGCGACATCCCTAGCAAAGGCAAAGACCATATTATAGTGCTTGAGTTCTATTACAAGGTTTATCATGGAGCTTGGCATCTCTTCAATCGGCATACTTGATGCATCATAGTACTTATCTATATATTTATAAGCGATAGAAGTGGCCTCTTCATCATTTTCCTGTTCAAGGGCTTTTAAAAAGATTTGTGCGGAAAGGTCAATCCTTTGCTTTTCAATATCATGATACCATCTTCGATGTGTTTTCATTTTTTTATAAATATATTTTAACAACTCCCCTGATATCCGAAGCTTCTCTTTTCCCTTAATAAATTTTTCCAGATACTCTAATTGATTCTCCTCAAAGAAATATTTAATAGCATCATCATCTTCATCAATGTTTAGATAAGACTCATATATCATCTCAGGATAATTGATTGCCTTATACCTTGACAGGGCCTTTTTGTAAAATCCCTTCCTTTGAAATAATCTTGCCTCTTTAAAGAGAATATCCGCCTTTTTTCTGTTATAGTTATTGTCCTCATAAATATAATCATAGAATCCCTTCTCTGATAGAGTAAATCGATTCTTAATTTCAGTATCTTCAATAATCGTGGCATAATTGTAGTAATCATTGATTTTGAAATAACACTCAGCTATCATTTCCTTGTTATCTATTATTTCAAATTGTTCGAGGGCCTTTATGTAACCTTCTTTTTCGTAAAAAATTTGCGCTGATTTTTTATAGTCCTTTAAGGCACTGTATCGAATGGCTGACTTTATTATGGATCTTCCGGTTTCGTGTAGTTGAGCTTCGGCTTTTATCAGTTCTATATTGTCCGTTGAAAGTTTAATAAATTTCTCGAACGCTCCTATGGCATTATCATAATCCTGATTTTTTTCATAGATCAATGCTATATTGTAATAATCCTCCAGTTTTAGGTAGCACTGGATCATTCCATCCTTATTCTTTAGCTTTTTAAAGAGAGTTAGAGCATCGTTATACTTCTCTCCTTTGAAATATTGTTCAGCCGCTTTGCCATATTTCTTAAGCTTTTTAAAACACTCCGCTGATTCAACATAATCTCTATCCAACTCATAATAGCGCGAGGCGTCATTGTAGTTCTTAATGGAATGATAATACCCTGCAATTGCCCGATAATTATTAGCCTTTTCCCAATTAGATATAGCTAAAGGATAATTTTTAAGCTTCTTCCAACCCTCCGCAGCCATATCGAATTCGCCATTCGCCTCAAATAATCTAATAACACAAACCTCAGCTCTCTTCCTGTCATTTAACCTCTCCCATAGATCAAGAGCCCTCTTATAATCCTGTATATTTTCATAATTTTCCGCCGCCCTTTTTATTAAGCCATTCCTCTCAAAAAGTACTGCGGCCTTTTCAAGTTGATTATTCTGTTGCCAGTTATAGGCCTCGGCAACCTCCGCCTTACTGGTGTTGCCCGAGTTCCTATAGCATTCCATTGCCGCTGGATAATACTTACGATCAAAGAAATAATCTCCCTGTTCATCCCATTCCTCAGGTGTTGATATCTTCTGCCATAGTCCCTCCAATATATCCTTATCAGAAGTAAAATAAACATGATCTTTTAAATCCTCCATATCCCATATATCAGAGGGATGCTCCCCATCATAGAATATAAGGTTATTTCGTGCCCTGGTAATGGCAACATAGAACATGTTAATCTCATGTCTAATGTGAGGATAATGAATATTATCTACAAGGTGTTCATTTTTGATCTTGCGCCAAATATCAAGGGATTTTTTGTCACTTATGAATTTCCAAATAAATACAGAATCGAATTCGAGTCCCTTTGCCTCATTGATAGTAAAAATGAGCTCTGTTCCTATAATCTCTTTTAATCTATTTTGTTCCATTTCATCCCGTACTAGTATAATCATACCTGCAATTGTGATTTTAATCTTCGCTATGATTTCATTTTCATTGATGTTATAAATCAGAAGAGGAGGGATGCCGTTAAATTTCCAATCTTCCTTTAACTCATTACTGCTGATGCCTATTAGCCTCTGTTTAAGATCTAGTAGAGAGTTTGAGAGTCTAATGATATTGCCCACACTTCGAAAGTTGAGTCTTAGATTAACCACATCTGGCGCATGTACGCCCCTTTCATAAAATCTGGACTTCACCTCTTCCCATCTGAAACCGCTTGGATTTATTATCTGCTTTGGATCTCCGGCAAAGACAATATTGTTACAGTCCTTTGCAAGCCTGAAGATCAGGAAGGTTTGAATATCCGTAAAATCCTGCGCCTCATCACAAACGACCAGATCATAATTGAAGCTATTCGGATAGCGATCAATCAGTCCTATAACATCTTTACAGAGATCAATCTCATCCCATAATCCTTCATCACAAAGCTTATCCTGATAATACTTAGCAATGGTGTAGATGTCGCCTCTGTCATATATAAAGTTGGGCGCTCTCTTCTTGCCAAGTGATATGTACTCATTAAATGTCAACAAGGGGCTGGCAAAACTATTCGCCTTCTTGTTTATGATCCTTTGGATTTCGGATAACACAAGCCTGACAGGAACAGAGTAGAGGATTGCCCTATCCATTAGGCTGATTGTAAATGAATCCAGACTGTTATAATCTGTTTTTCCTTTTATAATCCTCTCAATCTTATCGCAAAACTCAAATCTCTGCAGGTTAATTATATAATCCCTCAATCGATTGATATCAGTTTGCGATAATTTGCTATTGGAATATCTCGTCATGAGTCTTTTGTACTCCCCAAGGCTTATGGGGGGTTTGGCACCCTTGATTATTGACCTGATCTCCTCCCATACAAGCTCACTATCATATTTTGAATAAAGATGATGATTCTTGAATATTCTTTCAAACTCTATGAGGGATACCTCTTTTTGAGAATCATATACAATGTTGTATCTGTTGCATATCTCAAAAAGCAGTTCTCTGAATGTATAAAATTCTGGTTGATTATCGTGATCCTCTATCCCTGTTTTAGTTATTAGTCCCTTATAAAGACCCTGGGAGAATCTCTTCAGGTGTTCGTTATAGGTTAAATACACCCTCTTTTTATTAAAAAAATTGTTTTTTAAGAGATAATAGATTGAGATAATCGTTTTCCCGCTACCTGCGGTTCCTGATATGAGGAGAGGTGGCTCTTCTTGAAGTATATTCGCCTGATCAGCCGTTAATAATAGGTATATCTCAAAATCACTCTTGCCATTATGTTGAAGAATTCTAATCCACTCCTCCTCCCTGAAAAGCAGCCACTTCTGTGGTCCGCATTCATAGTTATATTTTTCCTCTACATTCTCCTGGGTAAAATATTCAGGTGACAGGTCATCAATTATTATATCGCTATAATCTTCTGTTATTTCCGGCTCAAAATTCAGAAATGGTGCATTACTCGGTATTATTCTATTTGCATTTTTATTTATATCATCATGCTTGGTTATTCCCCATACGTATATGGCTGTCTTTTTATCATGCTCCCCCACTGTAAAGAGTATTCTGTCGCCCCTATCGAGTCTTGCTTCAAAGATGACATTGTTTGATAAACCCTTAAGCTTTTTTACTCTGACACCACCATCCCAAAGGCCATTCCCAAGAAATTCAAACTTATCTCTTAATCTTTTTTTACCCTTCTCTGATAGTGTTAGGATATGCTGTTTTAATGAGCTGTTGAGTAAGACAATATATTTATTATTATTATCCATACTATTCATATAGTATTATTATAAATGCAGGTGGTATTTATTTTTTCTGGCAGGAGTAGAGAAAAATCATATTGATGAGTCATCATTGTATAATAATTGTCATTGATCAAGTAGAATTTATATAGTGTGATTCGAAACTCAGGGTATATTTTCAAAGTATTATGGATTAAACCACACTCAACAATGGGATTATTAACATATTTCTGAGCTAAAGATTATATTATTTGGATTTGTGCTACTAAGCAGCTCCCCGAAATATGATCAATGAATTTTTGAAGGATAACCAGTAATATCCCTGATGCTATCATATAAATTTTTCAATCTATGATACATTTTTAAATATACCCTTTCAAAGAGTTCCTTATAAATATCCCTATTGGATGGAATTGGCTCAAAGACCTTGCCTATGCCTGTCATCCCCTGTACAGCGCTCTGAAAATCAGAATAAAATTCGCATCCCACCGCAGCATCAATAGCCGCGCCTAATGTCGATGTTTCATAGGTATTAGGTCTTTCTGCCGGGAGATCAAAGATATCGGATGTTATCTGCATGGCCACATCGCTTTGTGAACCGCCGCCTGATATTCTCAGCTTTTGAATCTTAACCCTGTTTTTTAACTCAGTTCGAATCGCTCCCTCCCTTAGGGCAAAGGCTAATCCTTCCAGAATTGCCCTATATATATGAGCGCGAGTATGTACATCGCCAAATCCAATAATGGCGCCCTTTGCCTCAGGGCCGGGAATCCTGATGCCAGGCGACCAATATGGCTGTAACATCAATCCCATAGAACCAGGGGTAATATCCCTTGCCATCTCATCAAAGAGCTTTTCAGAAGCAATATTCTTCTTTTTCGCTATCTCTTCCTCCTTCCACCCAAATTCCTTTTTGAACCAGCTTATCATCCAATATCCTCTGTATATCATAATCTCTGTATTATAGGCCCCGGGCACTGCGCTTGGAAAGGGAGGAATAAATGGAATAACCTCAACATATTTCTCACTTGTAGTCTCAATTATCGCAGTAGTGCCATAACTGATACAGGCTATCTCTGGAGTAAGGCAACCTGCTCCTAATGCTTCACAGGCCTTATCTGTAGCTGATGCTATTACCTGCAATCCTTGAGGAATTCCGGTCTCCTTTGAGGCCTGTGGGGTAATGTAACCTAGTATCTCCGTAGGCTTAACCAATGATGGAAGTATATCCTTATTCATAGGAATCCTCTTCCAATAATTATGAGATTTTTTTGGCCACCTATGTCGCTTATAATCAAATGGAATAAATCCAACCTGATTGGCTGTTGAATCTATGTATTCACCTGTCAATCTATAAGTCAAAAATCCTGAAAGAAAGAGAAATTTATAGGTTTTATCCCATATTTCAGGTTGATTTTGTCTTATCCAGTTAGCATCGCTCTCTGTTATTGAATAATTAACTGCATCCATAAGATTCATGATTTTGAGAATTAACATAATCGGAAAGGGCGGCCACTTCTCCCTTTTGGCTTTTCTCTGATCCAACCAAACAATTGCCGGACGGAGAGGTTTCCCCTTCTTATCCAGATTTATTACTGTATTTCGCTGAGTTGTAAGGGTGACGGCCTTGATTGCCTCCTTTGGAACATCCATTGACCTTAAGAGCTTCCTGCAAGTAATGCCTAGGGTCTTCCAGAAATATTCAGGGTCCTGTTCAGCCCACCCTGGATGAGTAGAGAAATATGGTTCAATAGGCGTTTTAACAATTGAGATAATCCTACCCTTTAAATCAACTATTGCAGACCTTATTGACTGTGTTCCAACATCAATTGATAATATACATTCCTCAATTTTACTTATTGCCTTCTTTCCCATAATACTCTCCAATAGATAAATCTTTATAATAGCAGATTTGTGATTAGCTCAGTCCGCACCCTTCTTCATTTAATTGCAGGGAATACTTGTTATAAAAAAATCAATGATTCTATATCTCAAATAAAAAGATAGTTTATCATCTAATACCTAGATCAGGTATAAATATTCTTGACCAATAATTATTATGCAATCAAGATATTATAGTCTTAATTTATATGTAGTTGCCTCTTCCCCTTGTTGGTTTATATGAATATTTTTTCGGGTATTGCAACTACATTAATATGTATATTGAATAATTATCTATTTCATGATTGGAATTACAACCGATAAACCTGAAAAAATTTGCTCAGATCACTTCCTCTTAAGAATTGATGTCCCTAATGTACTATCCTCTCCCGGTCAATTTGTAAACATCAGAATAGGTGATCAAACAGACCCCTTACTAAGACGTCCTTTCTCGATTCACAATCATAAAGATAATATAATCGAAATAGTATTCAGGGTTGTTGGCAAGGGAACAAGGCTACTAAGCAATTATGAAAATCTCGGAAAGGTTGATATAATTGCTCCTCTGGGTAATGGTTTTACTCTAATAGAGGGGGGAAGGGCTCTGATAATCGGGGGTGGTGTTGGCAATGCACCACTATATTATCTGGCAGAGCTCCTAAAGCGACGAGATATTCATGTGACTTTTCTCTATGGCGCAAGGTCAAAGGAATATGTGTATCTACAGAATAAATATGAATCTGTGGCAAGCAGATTTGTTCTCACAACTGATGACGGCACGGATGGCAGAAAGGGTATTGTATCAGATGTGGCTGAAGAATTATTTCAAAAGGAAGATTTTGATATAATCTATGTCTGCGGACCAAATGCAATGATAGGGAGCGTGATCGATCTACTGAATAAATTATCAATTCCCACACCTATAGAAATTTCGGTTGAGACCTACTTCGGTTGCGGGATCGGGATATGTTATGGATGCACCATAGACACCCTTGTTGGACAAAAGAGGGCATGTGTGGATGGTCCTGTATTTGACGGACGAATTATTAGGTGGGATGCTTTTCAACAATCTCAATAGCATGAGATCATTCGTATTTTAGGGGAGCATTTTGCTATTCACTACCTTAGGTTAATGTATTTCAATTCAGTATATTGAGGTCCCTTTGGTGTCAGATTGGAGGAATAGAGGACAAGCTTCTTAAATGATGATTCTCCAAAGTATCTATCACTATTTTTCTCAATAAATTTTACAATATCCTCTGTCATCCTTTTGCCTTTCCTAACCCTTGCAAGGGTTAGATGAGGTATAAATCTTCTTTTCTCCTTTTGAAATCCAAAGTGAGATGAGAAGTTCTCAATATCCTTGAATATATTATCAATGATCCTTGCATCTGTTTTTATGCCGCACCAGATTACACTGGCTCTTTTAGCCTCAGGGAATGCGCCTATACCTGAAATCCTGAAGGGTATATCACCCTTAGAAAGCTCGATATTAGGGAAGGACTCAATAATTTTATTTGCCTTATTCTCATCACATTCCCCAAGAAACTTAATGGTTATGTGATAATTATTAGTAGACACAACCTTCAATAATTGATTATGCTGATTAAGATATTCTACTATAGGTTTTAATGGAGAAGTCACTCCTTCACCCTCAAGGGGAAGTGCAATAAAAAGCCTAGCCATTCCTTATCCCTAAATCATTATCTCTTCAATCTTCATAGATAGATTCCTCCTCCTCATCCTTTAAGGGTTCTCTAAAGTGATTTCCCTTTCTTCTATATTCATGCCTCTTGAAATCGAAATCAATCTCTTTTTCTATATTGAAGGACTTTAATCTGATGATTAGTTTGAATTGCCTATATTCAACTGGAATCCAATCAAAGGCTACAACTTTTAATATCCTATCCTGTGGCAAAATAAACTCGAATTTATAATCAATAACGTCTTTTATATAATCAATCTCCTTAAGAGAATTGCTCTGATTCAGATATCGTCTATTTGAAAACAATTTATCCAAGTCCAGAACCTTAAATACAGGCGATTTACATCTTTTTTGAACATCCTCGATCGATAGATCTTTCATCTCTATCTCGCCATATCTCAATTTAATGCCCTCAACCTCTAATATTCCAATACCAGTATTTGAAAAGACAATATGAAAAAACATAAGTTTTGGCTTTCTCATATTTGATATCCCTTCACCCTTACTTGAAAAAATATCATTTTTCATAAGATTTGTCCAATAACTCATATCTATATACTCAACCGCAATCTTATAAAACTCTCCCATGACAACCACACACTTCTCCTCCTCTATTTGTGTATCCAGTCTATCGACTGGCCTTATCTCCCTTAAAATGCCAGGTTTAGTTTTACACGCAAGGGTTGGTAAGAATATCGTAATAAAAATAATAATTAGTCTTTCCCAAGACATGATATTTTCTCCAGATTTGTTCAATGATGAAAAATAGCATTACTAATAATTACAATACAAGTTTTTTTTAACATATTATTATCGTGTATATTCTTTATTAATATTCCATTATACCATTGATATAGATGTCTAATTAAAATATAAAAAATCATGAATGTTTTCTGATAAATTATTTTTCCCTTGATAATTTATCCATCCCTTGTTCTCATATCCATACCTTTAAGACATTATTGAGTATGCGCTGAATTATTAAGATTGTGTATAATCTATCTTTAGGAGTTTTTCTTAATTAGTCGATTTATATAGGATCAGGAGGATTAATTTTTATATGGATAATAATAACCTTGAATTTATTGTAGGCATACCATCCTACATGGAGGCTGATAATATCGCTAATGTTGTAAAGACAATTGATGAGGGAATAAACAAATATTTTGGCGATCTGAATTCAATTATTGTAAATGTTGATAATCATAGCGAAGATGGTACAGGAGATATTTTTAAGACAATTAAAACAAAGACTCCTAAAAAATATATATCGACTAGAAAGGGTATCTTGGGAAAGGGCAATAATTTTTACAACCTATTTAAATTTGCTCAAGGTCACTTTTCTACACTGAAAGCGGTATTGGTGATAGATGCGGATTTGAAATCGATTACTCCTGAATGGATTAAATATTTAGGAGAACCAGTACTCAAAGGCTTTGATTATGCCTTTCCCTTTTATTCACGACATCAATTTGATGGCACCATTACTAATCATATATGCTATCCCTTAATTTATGGACTTCTAGGTGAAGATATCCGGCAACCAATTGGAGGCGAGTTCGGATTCTCCTCCAGGCTCATAAATCACTGGCTTGAGCAGAGATGGCTTCCCAGCACAAAGCAATATGGAATTGATATCTTTATGTCGCTAGAGGCTATTCTTGGGAAATATAAAATATGTGAGGTTGGATTAGGGACAAAGGTCCATAAAGCCAGTTCTCCGAAAATCGGACCAATGTTTACTCAAGTGGTTACGACCTTCTTTAATAAAATTCTCTCATATAGATCAGAGTGGTTAAATAGTGCTGGTTTTAAGCCAAAAACCCAACCCCGTTTTGGGTTGAAAAAGATCGATCCTCCTCAAGAACTTAAAATTGATATACGTGAGTTGAAGGAAAAGCTTCGTCAGGAATATTATGAAAAGGAACCTCTTCTTAGGAAATATTTAAATGAATACAGTATGAGTCGTGTAGAGAATATGTTTGAGCAGGATTTCTATAACATGGGTATACTTATGTGGACACAGATTGTATATCAATTGCTTTTCACATTTGATATGGGCGGCAAAAAGATCAAAGAGGAGGTTGTCGAAGCCCTTAAACCCCTATACTTTGTGCGTTCAATCGCTTTTGACTACCAGGCCTGGAGGTACAATATCAATTATGCAGAAAGCACAATAAAGGAACAGGCCAGGGCATTTTCTTCGCAAAAGCCTTATCTAATCGGTCTATATAGGAAAGAGGACTATGAAAAGTTTTGTAAAGTATAATTTAGCTACAGTATTCAAAACATCATTGGAAAATGTATTATACTCTTAAAAATTGATATTTCGTAAGTACAACACCTGTAGAACTAAAAGCTTATCACTCGATTGTGCAAAAACTTGTGTGTCCTGTTTTCACATCAAAGATCGTCATGGCATAATAATCCTGATCATTATATTGATTATCCCTAATAACCTTTGATTGTGCAACCCCTCCTGTCACTATCATGGGTATATCTAAAAATGTCTGTTCTGAATAACCGTGTATGTGCCCAAAGAACATTTTTTTTAACTCATTTCGATTTTTTTTGATAACCTCTAAAAAGTAATTGGAGGGTTTAGTTTTCAGAGAATGAAAAGACCAATCATCTATTTCTGGAGGGATGTGTGAGAAGATGATTGAATTCTCACGAATGTTCTTTTGTATCCAATGAGCATCCTTCTTTTTAAAATTTCTATTGCCAGTATTGATGCCGATAAATCTCCATTGAGATACATCTATTACCTTACGTAGAGCCCCAAAATACCTATAGAAGTTGATAAAAGGGCGATCATGATCTCCCGGTACAGCAACCCATGTTGCTGGCACGCTATTCATATAGTATAGTATCCGTTTATATTCACGGATGCGAGCGCGATAGGATAGATCACCGGCAACAATAAATAACTGTGGAGAATGATCTTCCCATACCTTCCTTAGCAGTCGTGGAAAGTTTTTCTCCCAACTCTTGCTGCATCCCGGATCTCCAAGAATGGCTATTGTCTTTATGCCCTCTAATACTGTAAAAGGTTTTTTAATAATATTCATATACCAAACACTCGAAGAAAGTGAAATTATATGATTTTGCAACAAAATATAGTTGCGAATATCAAAATCAAGGATTATTTTTTAGAAACGGGGTTTTAATGAAAGAATTCAATAATTGCTTTAATTAATGGTTAGGTATATGGCATCCTTTCGGTAGACCGATATGAATGGATAAACCTGATTTACCCTTAGCAGGTGGACATTAAGATAATATAAACAAATTATAAATCTACACAATGGCTTAATGTTTTGCAAAGGTTAATTTACAGAAGATATATTAATGAGAGAAAATCATATGGATAATAGTTTGATCAAAATGATGAATGTTTATATTCCGCAAATAGACATATGGATAGGTGAAATTCTGAAGAAATATCACAATCAAAAAATATCAGTGTTAGATTTTAATTTTCCAAGATTGCCTTTATTTTATAGCAAACAATTACTGAAATCCACAAATGTTATTATACTAAATGAGGATTTACCTCTTCCGCCTTTATTGCATGAATTGAGTGGTTTTGCCGAATTCTTTACTGGATACATCGCTGGCATCACCTATAAAGATACATATTTTATAAGGACGGATTTTTCATCGGATGAATCACTTCATTTCCATGAACTCATTCATGTTTTACAGTGGGACATACTGGGAGTAGAAAAGAATCTAACATATTATGCAATGGGTCTATTAGAAAAGGGTTACAGGGGATCCTTCCTTGAGGACATGGCATTCAGACATCAGAGTAGATTTGACCAAAATGATGATCCTTATAATGTGGAGGATGAGGTGATAAATGAGATAAATCATTACATAGAAAAATTACAATCTCCAAATGATGAATGATGATAAATGTATATAGATACCATATTTTATTTTGCATAGTAACCTATGTAAGTAGATATATTATGATCTGTGATGTATGTCAGAAAACCATGCAAATTTAATTCTGCATAATGTAAGGCTGCTAACCCTTGATCAGGATCAGGCTAATCTTGAGATTGTAGCTATCAAGGGTAGCAGGTTATTGGCTATTGGCAGCAGGGATGAACTCGATAGGTATAGGGGGCCACCTATATATCAGGAAGAACTTCAGTAGGGTATCAATCTAGCTAATCAGTATTACATCTCCCATGGCATTACATCCCTGCAGGATGATAGCTGGTCAAATGGCTTAGGTAATTGGGGATTCTATCAAAAACTTAAGGAATCAAGGATATTACTCCGCAGTATCACAATGATGGTTAACAGCAATGCTGTAGAGGAATTTAATGCAATGGATCTGCATAGCGGTGTTGGGAATAATCAGCTACGCATAGGTCCTGCTAAAATTGCACTTGATGAAAGCACTGGGAATCCTCAACCCAAGGGGGAAGGAAATACTAGCTCATGCAATCCGAGCACACAGGGCAGGTTTCCAACTTGCATTCCATGTCAGCGACCTCTACAACCTGGATAAGGCGATAGCATCATTGGAATATATCTCGAAGAGGGATCCCAAGCCATTCTGCCGACCTCGATTCGAGCATTGAGCAATATGTCCACCAGATCTAATGCATAAGATGAGTTTGTTAAATACAATTATAGTGACTCAACCATCTTTCTTCTATCATATGGGAGATCGATATCGAAAGGGGATGCCCCCCGAGCATTTAAAATGGATTTATCCCTTACAATCCTTTGGCAATCATGGTGTGATGACTGTTCTCAGCTCAGATTCACCTATGGTTCCTAGCGATCCATTTACTGGGATCTATACCGTTGTTACCAGAAAAGATCAATTTGCACTTACTTTTTCACCAGAAGAATCTGTTTCAACTATTGATGCACTTCGCATGTATAGTCTGTTTCCTGCATTTGCATCATTTGAGGAGAATCGAAAAGGTTCTATCACATCAGGGAAATTAGCTGACATGGCGCTATTGAGCGATGACCCAACTCAAGTGGAACCAGAGGAGATAAAGAACATTAAAAACCTTTTGACAATTATAGATGGGAAGGTTGTATGGGAAGCTTAAAATAATGTACAGTTATTAAACTTGATGATAGTGAAAGGATATGCTCACTTAAGTGGTTATTTTTATATTAATATTCGTTAGTTATCAAGAGCAGAGGTTGGGGAGCATCCTGTTAACAGATCTTTTCCAGCCCTGCCCCTGTCTTCTTTCTTTTCTTTTCCCTGTATATATCCCCACTTTTGCAATAATTTATTAATATCCCGTGAAAGAAGTTTCTCCTTTTTTATCTCCGCTATTCCATTGATTAGTGGCATACCCCAATATAATATCCCCCTATCAATTAGAGAAATGATATCATCTTCCGGCCTTCCCTTAATAACATCCATAGTTGGATCTAGGATATAATTTCTATTATTGGTTCGGTGCATTATCGGAAGGAGATATCTGCCTGCAAGAAGCTTTTCCATATTGTTAATATGAAGCATTACTTTTAAGTTTTTTGGAATAGTCTGATATATAAGATATTCACCGGCAGAAAGCTTAAAGAGATATTCCTGTCTGCTGATTTTAGTATAAGTAGAATTTTTTCCGGTTACCTTTATATCATAAAATAAGCCATGTAATAATTTTACTCTTCCACTAATATCTAGTCCCTTAGCTAGTAGGGTGTTTTCGGGTTGCTTAAACCTCTCTTTGTGAAGTAGAGTTTTCATTTTTTTTGCAATATGTGGCTTTTCATCAACAATATTATTTTGCTCATTGGGATCATTTTTAAGGTCATATAGTTCCTTATACTCTTCAACAATTTCACCTCCCCAGTGATGAGGGCGAATGCCAAAACCATAGAATCGTTCTGCATATTTATAGTCTTCTGTCCTTACTGAGTACATCATCCTTCCCTCAGAATATAAATATCTATTTTCATGCTCCTTCCCAAGAATAACAGGCAGAAGGGATTTGCCCTGATAATCATCCGGTACAGTGATATTCATAATCTCTAATATTGTTGGAGCAATATCTATGCTTCTTACCAGGGAATTGCTCTTGATGCTTGAAGGGGAAAAATCTGCTGTAGGCTTTATAATTAAAGGCACTCTCAATTCTTCGTCAAACTGAGTCTGACCATGGGAGTAGATAGGTTTTGCGTCCGTAAACGGGCTTCTCTCAAATTTATTGCTGAATATTTCACCATGATCAGAGGTTATAACGATAATAGTATTATCATATAGCTTTAGTTTTTTAAGTTCATTTACAATTCTTCCAAAATAATCATCCGTATAGGCTACCTCACCTAGATATGCCCTAAACCATGGATGAAGGTTTTTGAGTCTCTTCCTAAGTGGATCAAGATATTTCTTTGGGGGGATATATGCACTGTGAGGAGCATTGTAGTTTATGAATAGAAAAAATTTTCTTCGACTATGATTTTTTATAAAACTGATAGCCTCATCAGTAATGTCAATTGTATCCTCCCATTGCGTTTCATATTCTGAGAGTTCATCAAAATCAAGATCTACACCAATGCCAGTGTAGTCCATAATAAAAGAATTGTTACCAATTGATCTAGTAATATACCCGTGTTTCTTCAGTATCGAGTTTACTGGTTTTATGCCACTCTTATGATAGAAGAACTCCTTCTCCTCATCGCTTACCGGTGGATAATATTGATTCACACCAGTACTTGATGCATAACGGGAAGATAGCATTGCAATTGTGGAAGGTCTCGTCCAATTGGAAACAACAAAGTGGTTGCTAAATACAAATCCATCCTCTGCCAATGAATCAATGTTCGGAGTAAGATGATACTTGTTATTTATCGAATCAACACAATCAGCCCTGAGGGCATCAATAGAGATGAAAACAACGTTAGGAGGTCTATTTTTGTTGCTGATTCTTTTAAATATTTCTGGATTTGAAATAAAAATATGTTCATACTGCTCGGATGGTGTTTCGAATTCAATATCTATTGAAGATGTTTCAAGATTTTCTCGAGGAAGATCGATAGAGTAATCAATCCAATGTTTTTCTGGAATGGATATGTTTGAATTTTTATTATTAAAAAGAATTTTCTTTTTATCGATATCCCTCAAAGTGACTACAAGTTTTCTATCAGATTTTATTTTATTAAGTTGATATCCTGCTATAGAAAAGGATAGAAATAAATTACTGCTACTTTTTATATTCAGGGGTAATGAAATTTTGCATGGAGAGCCTTTATAAGCACCAAGGTAGATTGAACGTCTCATATTTTGAAACATCCTTTCTTTATCAATCTCAAAACCCACTTTCACTAGCCTTGGTGAATCAGGACTCCATGGATCTTTGTATATTTTTGAATACTTTTTTAGATCCTTATACTTGCTTTCAAAATCTAAATCTTGAACTACTGCGCTATCAAATTGAGATATAAGATCAGTTGTAAGTTCCTCATATAGCAAGCCGCTGGACTCACCCCTGGAACATGATAGAAAGGGAAGGCAGATAATTATTATTAAAAAAATATTCAATTTTCTCCTAAGGATAGATGTCATTTCGCTATATTTTTTATTGATATTGTTGATATTTATGTGTATTAGATAGTGATATTCCTATGTTCTTATTGAAGAAAAAGAAGGATTTACTTGTTACCTGATAAGAGTTGTAAATATATTCCTCAACATATAGTTTTACATATTACAGACTAGAATCACATAGTGCTGAGAATTGAACTTCTGTCAAGCAAACTTTACCATTCAATGCCATTTGCAATACCATAAGCGTTCACTATTAGAAATTCATCTATATATAATACTGAAATAAATGATTCCATAATTTTTCAAAGGATTTGGATAGGCTTAATAAAAATTGGATGGACTAAATTTTATTGAAGAATAATACTGAAATGGATAATTAATAATTATGGAGGTAATAAAATGCTGATAAAGGAATACTCAGACCTGAAAATAAAAACTCCTGATTGTATAGTCGGAGCTCCAGTTTGGGTTGCTCATTTCAAGCTGGATAATGATGTAACTCAATTGTTTCCATACATCAATGAGATGATAGAAGATTCAATATATTATGAAAAACCTCATTATATTCAATTTACATTAGATGGATTTCGATGCGCCTTATATCCTGACAATGTTGCTGTGGCACCCTTTGAGGATCGCAACCAAGCAATAGGATTTATTGGAAGACTTATTGATTTTCTTAATGATATTTACATGAGGATGGATTTCCTAAAACCAAATTATAAAAAATATAGGCACATCCCTGTTCTTGAAATTTTCAAATTATTACCACAGACCAATTGCAAAAAGTGTGGGTATCTCTCTTGCATGGCATTCGCGAGTGCAATCAGCAAGGGGGAGACACTCATAGATAGATGCATAGAATTGAACAATAAAAGTGATGAAAATGTTGATAGACTGCTGAACTTACTCTCTGCAGATAATAGCTGAACACCTATCATATGATGATAATTCCCTGAGAATTGTGTTGATATTGTTGTTTACCCAGATTAAAGACAAAGTGATAGATATAGTATTACTAAGTTGATTAAGTTAAGCATTCACATTTAATAGCTACGCTGACACTATACTACTATAGAAAAAAGTTTATGACAGATCTAAGAAATACCAGAGAAAAAATTGCACTGGTGCTGGATTTTTTGTCAATAGTAGCTTTTCTCATTATAATATTAATTTTTATAACAGGTGGTTATAGAGGTGCTATATTCGGGATATTTATCAGCATAAGGGCATTATTGAATCCTGTTTTATTTTTAATATGTATTTATATTTTTAGAATTTTTTTCCTGGGAGAAAAAATTGAATCCTCATTACCTATCAAGATATTGTTAAAAATTGTAAAAAGTATTAATAATAATCCCGGGAAATTTCTGATCTTGCTTTCAATTTATCTGATATATTTTAAAATATTGCAGCATATTGGATATGATACTTATTCCCATGATTTATCAGTATTCGATTATCCCATTCATTATACCCTTAATGGAAAATTTATGTATTATCCATGGTGGGATTCCATTACAAACTACCTGGGTATTCACTTCTCGCCAATTCTTTTAGCAATTGTCCCACTATATGTGATATTTGATTCTCCTGTAATACTGTTAATCTTACAGGGATTGTTTATATCCCTTGCTCTAATACCATTGTTTAAAATCTCTGAAGAAAGCAAATTCACAAAAGAAGAGAAGTTACTTATTGGATTAGCATTTATTTTTAATCCTTATACTTGGGAAGGATTTATTTATAATTTTCACATTGAAGTATTATATCCATTATTATTTTTTTCAGCTTATTATACTGTTATAAAAAAGAGATATATCCTGCATTCTATTTTCATAGTGATCATATTGTTAATTAAAGAAGATGCTTTTATCTATTGTATAATGCTGGAATTATTTTTTCTAATTTTTACAGACAATAGAAGGATCGCTATATTAAATATAGCTTTATCTTTAATATGGGGTATAATGACATTAAAAGTGATAATGCCCAGTTTTTATATTGATGGAAACATGAGGAATCTAGTAGCAGAAAGATATGGACATATGGGAAGTAATTTTGTAGAGATCATTAGTTATATTTTGACTCATCCAATTGATATGTTTAAGCTGATGTTCAATAAGGCTTTTGGAGGATTTCTCCTCTCATTTGCATTTTTGCCAGTGTTATATATGAAACTATCAATATTTGCTCTCCCTTCAATTTTCATCAATCTTTTATCAAGAGCAGAGTCTCAATCCAACCTTGGTTTATACTATGCAATGTCAGCCATACCATTTTACTTCATTGCAATAGCAATATCAATGGAAAGGTTTCATCAAAAATGGAGGAAAAGATTACTCCTGTTAATTTTCATTATAGGTATTGTCTGTTTTCGAACAACAGGATGCATGATTCCAGATTATAATGATTTTAAAGCTCATTTTTTATTTGCAAATTTTCATACAAAAGATGGTATTTCAGCTCAGTCAAATATTGTTCCACATCTACCCAGGTATAAAAATATGAAGGTTTATCCTGAAAGAGATGGTAATACAATTTATATAATGCTGAAACTAACAGGCTTTAATGGGGTGAACAAATCAAGGATAGAATACTACAAGGAAATTTTGCATTTAATTGATAATGAAGGTTTTACTGTGGGAGAATATTTTTTCCCTTTTGTCATATTAAATAGAGACGATGATAGATCTGAAGGTAATGAAAAGGAATTGAAAGTAAGATTGAATCTTGTTAAATTAATTTCAGAAATTAAGCATAAACATTAATGGAGCTTAGTGATATCTGCTGAAATCTTATTTAGGATGACCAGTAAATAGTTGAGATGAAGGGTGAGCCTGTTCCGAAACTAGTTGAAATGCATAGCAGTTATCTCAGTGTCAACTTCTATAACAATAAGAGCCTATTCCAGTAGGCCAGTTGCTCTCCATGTAATGATTCCGCATGCGATGTGCAACATTGCAAGAAAAGTATCAGCTCTTTTTTCCCATCGAACAAGAATCCTCCGGAATCGATT
>JAXHTS010000047.1 GCA_034190085.1 Spirochaetota bacterium | reverse complement strand
CTACAATACATGAATCTGCCATATAGTGATGTCGAGAGCCTGCCTTGAACTCGCTGAATGCGGTTATTTTAGTCCATTTACCTACAAGTCAATTCCCCACCTACATTATTAGAGAGCAACAAATTTTCTAATAACAGCAGCCAGGGATGGATTTATCTTTAAGGCCTTAAAATACAACTCCTTGAGTTTTTCATCATCCCTTAAATTGTAGAATACTACCGCGATATTTTTAAGATAAACCTTTGCTTTATTATAGTCAATCCTTGACGCCTTTAGAAAGATCTCCCCTGCCTCGCTGAAAAAGGATTGCTCAAAATATATATTCCCGAGAAATATATATGCGTCAAAATAATCAGGACAATTATCTATTGCCCTCTGTAGCGTATCCATTGCCAAAAACTTCTGCTTATTCTTTAAATAACTCTCTGCCAATCTATAGTATGCATTCCTCTCGCCTTTCTCCAATTCCACAATATACTCAAATGTATTAATAGCCTTATCGTAATCCTCCTGAATATAGTATAATTCCCCAAGATATGAATATACTGAAACAGAGTCCTTGGCAACATCAGCCGCCTCTTCCATTATAATAACTGCATTATCATAATCCAATATGTCAATATAGGCCTCTGCCAGCATAAAATATGAAGCGATCTTGTGCGGATGCAACCCCTTTGCTCTCTCAAAGTAATAGACTGCATCCGGCACTGAGCCCAGCTTCATGTGACAACTCCCCAATAACAGAAGGCATTCCTCATTATCATCCTCTACCCTAAGCGCATCCCTTAAAATTGGGATTGAGCCGTGATATTCATTGATCTTGAATAAGAGCTTTGCTAAATTTAGATAGGAGTTAATAAAACTTGGAGCCATGTCAATAACCCTTTTGTAATAGACGATAGACTTCCATGGCTTTTCAATAAGGTAATAAAGATTGGCCATATTATAATAAACCAATGCCTTGTTTACAGGAAATTCGAGAGCCTTTTGGTAATTCAGTAGAGCTTTGGAATATTGCTTATTCTTAAATTGCATATTCGCCCTATTTAGATATATAACGCCCTTATCCTCCCCTGCAAATAGAAGCGCGGGCACGATGAGGATCACAATGATAAGCCCTTTCATAATCTAAACTCCACCACCTGTGTAGCCCATACCTTGACAGGCAGGTTGTTCAATTTCGCCGGTTCAAACTTCCAGTTCTTTGACGCCTCAATTACGGCCTCGCCAAATCCCCAGAAGCGCGGAGCATCTATGATCCTCACCCGAACAACGTTTCCCATCTCATCAATCAATAGCTTAGCGATCACCTTAGCCTCTATGCCCTCTTCCTTGGCCCGGGTTGGATACCTAGGCGGCATAAATATCCTTTTTATTGGGGGTATATCCGCCTCTCCCTCTTCAATAACATTCTCAAATCCTGAAGCCATGATGCCAGGGCCGCCATCCTCTGAGGATAAAACCGAAAGATCAAGATCAAATCTCGAAAAGAACTTCTTTTGAAATCTCTCTAATCTCTTCTTTTTCGGTTTTTCAATCTTTAAAATCTTTCTTTCCTTCTTTTGAATCTGTACAACATCCACCTTAACGGTCTTTGCCTCTCTCGCATTCAGGATTTTATTGACCTGCGAGTAAAAGAGATAATAGGAAACAGGAAGCAGAAGATATAATAATACGCTAATTAGCAGGGCCAGGATGAGATATTTAATATTCTCCGCCTTCTTTGGAAAGGTAAATTTCATTTTTTAATAGCCGCTATATTGACTTTTTTCACTCCGCTAAGATTGCACACATCAATAACATCAACAACCTCTCCGCTTGGAGCCAGTCTGTCAGCAAAGACTATCACCTGCCTCTCTGGATTTTCGTTTAACAATCTCTTCACTATCATTGATAGCTGGTTCAAATCAACCTGTTTCTCTAGAATATGAATTGTCCCCTCAGAGGTTACAGCTATCAGTATATTCTCCTGAGAGAGGGTTTTAGCAGTGGAAGCCTTGGGTTTGTTAACCTCAACCCCCGTCTCCCTTGAGAAGGAGGTGGTTACAACGAAAAATATTAGAAGAATAAATATCATATCAATTAGTGGAGAGATATTAAGCTCATCTGTGTCCTCCCTTCTTCTGTTCACAAAATTATACATCCTTCAGCTCCCTAAGCTCATATGAATTTTCTCAAAATTATCCTTAATCTTCTTCACCCTGTTCTTAAGATGTGTATTAGCCAACACAATTGGGAATGCGACAACAAGCCCTGCCTGTGTGGTTAAGAGCGCCTCAGAGATGCCCTCCGCCATAAGCGCGGGATTTGCAGAACCGAATAGCTTTATTACTGAAAAGGTCTTCATCATGCCAATCACTGTGCCCAGAAGGCCCAGAAGCGGAGCAATGCCCGATAATGTTCCAATTGTGTCTAAGCTGTTATCCAGTATTTCGTAATAAAATATCCTCTTCTCAGTCACAAGTGAGGGAATATTTTTTCTTTTTTTCAATTTCACTACATCGAGGAGGGTTCTGGCGATGATCCTGTCCTCGCCTTGTAAGAAATTGATGAGTTCCCTTGTCTTCCTTTTATTCAAATAGCCGCATACAGACGCGGCAAAGGCATCACTGCATCTATGCTCGCTATTCAAAATATAATACTTCTTAATGATAAGATACCATGCGTAAACGGACACAAAGAATATAAAGTAAATAACATAGCCCGCCTTGATAACTGTTTCAAATATTAGGTCGATCATCTCTTTATCTACTTAGATTCCCAGCCCGTGTTCAGTAGGGTTAGGCTGAATCTCTCGATATCTTTAATTATGCCTTCAGCAAAATTCAACAACATCCTGTGAAAGAGGATGGCCGGAATGGCTACAATAAGACCAAATTCAGTGGTTACAAGCGCCTCGGCTATGCCGCCAGCAAGGAGCTTGGGATCTCCAGTTCCAAAGGCGGTTATCACATCGAATAACGATATCATGCCAGTTACGGTTCCAAGAAGGCCTAAGAGGGGAGCAAGGGCGCCCAAACTCTTTAGGGTGGGAAGATGCTTTTCAATTACAGGTATCTCATGAAGAAGGACCAACTCCATCTTCTTATAAGCCCCCTCCCTTGATATATTCTTATCCTCAAACACCTCCATCAACATCCGCGGCAGAGTTCCATCCCTTTCGCTACAGATCCTTAAGGCTTCATCAAAATCACCCTTTTCTATAGCCTGAAGCAGAGAAGGCATCAATGAGGCAACGCGTAAACGATTCTTCCTAAAGGTAACAATTCTTTCCACTATTATGAATAAGGCGTAGATGAGGACAAAGACGATGGCATACATAACCACACCTCCGGATTTAAACCACTCCAATAACTCCCTAAAGAATGATCCCTGGGTAGCAAAGGACTTTCCCACTGCCTTGGACTGCATTACATCCATAGGCAGATATGCAAACTCCTCCTTGCCGTTAATGGAATTTATAGTTTTCATAATGGTATTTTTATAAGAAGAGACATCCTCATACCATTTAAAGGCATTCTGGGTAACCTTACCCGTTCTGAGCAGAATGCCAGCATCTTTGTCGTCGTCAGTTATGTACCCATAAAATGAAAATCCAAGTCTTAATCTCTTCCCCTTTTTGGGGACCTTATCCTTTGTTAATATATCAGCATGTTCAAGCATGCAGATTCTTGAATCGCTGATCTTCGTATTCAGGAATGATAATATCATGTGGCCTATCTTAATAAAATCCTCTTTGCGCTCAATCATCTTTCGAATATCGTTTATGCGGATTAGATCAATTTCAGTTGTTAGGGGATGATATCTCTTAACAAATTTTCTCAATGAATCAAGTTTGTTTATACAGGAATCATATATCTCCGAAATGCGCATCTTGTAGTTATCAATATTATCCTTAAGGTCCTTATTGTCAATCTTCAAGCTCAATATCTCTTCTTTCAGACTATTCCGCATTTTCAATAGGTTATCATACTCATTATCAAATCCTTCCAATTCATCCTTTGCTGCCTGCTTCATCTCTATGAGACTATATTTCTTTTTCCAATAATTCTCCTCAGCGCTTTCCAATATCTTTTGAAATTGCTGGTATTCTGTCCGTAGAACCTCCTCCTCATCAGCATAAAGATATGAGGAGAGGCAAAGTACCACTAAACATAATAGGTATCTTCTCATTTGAATGCTCCTTGCAGATCCTCCCTGATTAAGGCAAGGGGGATTGGAAATTTAATAAGTTCAGGCGCTTTCTTGCCCTTAACCATTTTTATAGAATCCCGGATCGCCTTCCGCATTGAGAAGTCTAAACTATTCCTCCATACCCATTTCCCATCCTTTCTCGTTAGTAGGCCCACATTCTTCCCCTCACTATCGGAATATGCCAGCAATATCCACCCTATTCGAAGATACTCTATGTTATCCTTAACATAAACCTCTGAATCCAGGCCAGTAATTAGCTCCTTGTTTAAGAAAATATAATATCTATTGAATATCTCCTCAGTTGTAATATTTGCAAATTCAGTATCCGAAATTAACCTTGAAACATTGAGCGAACGGTCTTCAGTACTCTTTGGTAATCCCTTTAATATAGATTGATTATAATTATTCATGTTTTCCTTAATCTTCTTTCTGAAAACGGCGAATTGTCTTTCCAGGTTTTTTAAAACTTTTTTATTGCTCATTATCTTAATATTCTCCACCCTCAGCTCTTTTTCAAATTTTGATACATCCTCACCCAATCTGGAGATATCCCTCCTCCTCTTCTTTACCCTCTCCGCATGCTTTTTGCTAAACTCCTCTGTCCTCCCTTCAATCTCCTTTGATTTCGAATTATAGGACTCTATCTTCTTCTTGGTCTCCATTATCCTCTTTCTGAGAATAAAGTTTTTATCGTCCTCTCCATGGGCTGAGTTTATTATAATAAAAAGCAACAGGATGTAAGCTGACACTCTCATTAAATGCCTCCAAATATATGAATAATCGGTATTACAATTATTGATAATGTAACACTAACAATATAGCTTATAAACTTGTCAAGTGTTTCTACTCCTTAACTCTTATGTCGGGAGTTGATGCTGCTTCCCAATATGTTTATATATAATCCCTCACTAATATTTTATTGTACTTTTAGAAATTCATCCGAGCAAGTTATTAAAAAATTCGATTCTCATTCTATGATGAAATTCAATCAAACGACTATAATCGAATATCCCCAAAAATAAAAAAATCCTTAAATCCATTCAATATGGATATTAAGGATTGCACCCAGTTCACTTTATCCCCAATTTTATATGAAATGCCTCCTTCCCTAAAGCATTTCATCCCCCTCCCTTGGCAGGTCTTCTGGCTCCCGGATCCTTCTACTAACCGCGTCTTCCCATTCGCCTTGTCTGCAAAGGGCAGATCAACGAATAGTGACATCCTGCGGTCTTCGTCCCCGGTTACAGCGGCGGGACCGCTCCTGATTTTAACAGGATTCCCTTTTAATCTTCTATTGAAGAGCCTGGAAATTCTTTGATTATACTTTCCTACACAATATTTTCTCATAATGGGATGTCAAGAAAAAAATTTAATTCTCCGATACAATAAAAAATCCTTGAATTCAAGTGAACTACCTCTCCTGCATCGTATAAGGCAAGAACCTCATCAGCAAGTTTATCTAGAATATCCTAAAAGTTACTATAAAATTGATATACATTCTCATCATAAAGTTTACACGCCAGGATGAAGAAGTATAACACAATACATCATCTGAGTATTGCGATGGGTGTCAGGGACAGGGTTAGTGTTAATGTAGTAAACAGCGAACCGAGTCCCCTTTATCCACTGCGCTATTTTTAGGATGCGAATCATTCTAAAAATAGTTTTATAAAAAGTCAATTATCTTGATAATAGAATGACAGGATAAACCGCGATCAAGAGCATATTCAAAAGCTAATTTTGCCGCCCCCGTAAAATTCCCTGCCAGTATAAGGCGCCCACATGAACGCCGCATCATCCGGCCTTTTATCCTTTCCACTCTGTACATAGTCATTGAGATTCTTTACGCCAGCGAATATCTCACCCTCATCCGATATCTGGTATGACGTCCGCATATCAACTACCCAAAAGGGCTTGGTCTTCTTTATCTCGGTCAGATACACATCATCCTTATGATATTCAATGTAAATCGCGCCAGTGTATTTGCCAATAACGAAAAATGAGAAATCACCAGGAGTCAAATTCACAATTACTGAGCTTGAATGCTCCGAAACACGTGGGATATATTTGCCATTGCCCTTGTATTTACTCCAGTTAGCAAAGCCCACAGCATCTCCCCCCCATGTCTCTTCATCAAAGTCTTCATAGTGATTTTTGTCATACTTCGCCAGCATAAACGCATAACTCAAGTCTACCTGAAGCAAATCCTCAATAATCTCAATCCCAGCCTCCGCCTCAATAGTATTACTGTATGCATCCTCCATATTCCTCCACTCATAGTCATATCCCGCTTTCGACGTCGGCTCAAAGGATAGCTTATCCTTAACATCGATCCGGGTAAAGCCCACCCCGAAATTGTGCCTATGCCCAATATAATCCGCTGAAACTGAATAGCTTATGGATTTTTCAGGATCTAAATCGGAGGGTTTGGCAATCTTGGGCGAACCACTGCAGAGGTGAAGCTCCTCGTCAAAATGATAGGGCACCCTATAACCTGTTCCCACGCTTGCGCGAAAGGCTATATCATCAGTAATCGAGTATTTAAGCGCCCCTCTCGGATTCACTGAATCTGTGTCGTATGTCACATCTTCAACATTAGCGTCTTTAAACTTTTCTTCAGACTCGTGATAATCATATCTTACCCCCGCTACAATTGTTAGATCCTCAATAGGGGATGGGGAATACTCCTCCTGTAGATAGACGCCCACGTCGTTTGCCCACTTTTCTGTCTTCTTCCTTCCCACAAATCCAAGCTCAGACTTCTGCGCCTCGGATAAATATTCGGACACAAACTGTCCGATTTCCTGATCGTAATCGCTTCGCCTGAACTGAGTTCCAACAAGGATAAGGTGACTGCCTGCTAAATCAAAAGGATGGGTATACTTTACCTCCCCAACATGAATAAATTCCTCAGCCAAGAAGGGCATGGGCAACTTCCACGCAGCATCTAAATCCTCGCCAAGCGCTTCAAGAGCGATAAAAACCTCATCCTGAGCAGCATCATTTGTCGCGTTTCGTTTGTGATGGGAGTAATGATAGTCAATGTTAATTTCATTTTTTTTCGCAAAACCCTTCCTTATGCCAATGCCGCCCTCATATCTTGCGGTATGTATATTCTCAGCAGCTTCAGCAAAGGGATTGTCCCATGTGATAATTGGATCGGTCTCCTCACCCTCATTAGACAACCCCATCTTGCCTCCTTTGCGAAATTCCCTTAAAAAACTTCCAAATAACACTATCCGATCAACAACGTCTAGAGCGTTATACCAGTACAGTTTTGTCACACCTGTAAAATTCTCAGTCTCTACCCTGTCGGAATAACCATCGTCATTCTCATCTATTCCATCCCCAAAACTTGTTTGAAGAGAGATAACGCCCGCAAGGTTGCCACTGCGTTTCGAGGCAAACAGGCTGAATTTACCGTCATTGTATGATCCATAGGTGGCCGACGCCTCATAAACAGATTTTGCAGTCGGCTCCTTTGTAATGATATTGACGACTCCCGCAATAGCCTCAGAACCATAGAGGGCAGAGCCTGCTCCCTTAACGATCTCTACCCGCTCAATAGTCCCTGATTGAATCTGCTCGAGTCCGTACACAGCGGCAAGCCCTGTGTATACGGGCATTCCATCTATCAGAATGAGCGATTGTCCTGATGACATTCCCATCATCCGCAAAATACTGAAATTACAGTATGAGCACTGTTCCTCCACCCTAACGCCAGGAATCCCTTCCATGATATCATAAAAATTGTCAGCGCCCTTCGCTTCAACATCCTCCCTTGTAATAAGCTTAGTCCTTACTGGAACGTCCTTCAGTCTCCTTTCGGTTTTAGTACCAGTGACGACTAGTCTTTCCAATTCTACTCCCCCCTCCTCTTTCAACACTTCACTTTTCTCATCCATCTCTTCAGCAACAACATTATCTAATATCATACATAATCCGAAGATTAAAGAGATGCTGTATATAATAAGTAATCTAATGTTCATCATTAATAAACCTCTTTAGAATAATATTTTTAATAGTATTGCTTCGGTTCAAAGAGCCTACAAAGCGATGAAGGATCATCAGCTAATCACTCCTTTAACTCAAAGGAGCATTTGCTTTGAACCTCATAAAACTACCTAAATAACTGTGATTAATAATGTGATCCTTCCCATTAATTATTCGGGAAAGGATTCTCCATTGCTATTACTAGGGAAGGGGGCGCCCTGATGAATATTCTTGTTGGAGTGATGATGCAAGGAATGATTTCACTTCTTACCCAGTAAATAATACCCTTTACATATTCATTATAGAAATTCTCATGGAGATAAATAATCAATCCGAAATCGGTCATTGATTTACAGAAAATGTCTATATCAACACCCAGATGTGGATCGAATACCTCCTTTGGCAAAAACAAGGTAAGAGCTGAAAGTAGTAAAATACATATTGATACCCTCTTTCTTTGTTTTATATCTATTGCGAATTGCATATTAATAAATCGTTCTCAAAAACTTACTATCGGTTTTTGTGATTATGTATCATTATCAGCAGACACCATTGTCTTTGTTGCATCAGCCATTAATTTATTAAAGGAAGCCACCATTTCTTTAACTGCTTGATTCAGCATATAAGCACGCAATACAGCGTTATCAACCCTATTTTGTTCTGAGAGCAGCATAGAACTAAGCCTTCTGATCTTTGGTTTTAGATTTCTAAACTCCACATCGTTTTCCATCACTTCCTGATTTTTTTTATTTATCATAAGGAAGTCTCCTCTCAGTATTACATATTATGAAAAATTTTGACACCAACATGTTTAGCATGACTCACAATGTTAGACACCACTAATAAAATATTGGCATTCTGTCAACAATTTTTATTATTATTTAACTAAGCTAATCACGGATAATAATTTGAACGAAGATATAGCTTATTTATTCGCGACTTATCAACTATATGTTAATTTTATTATTATTTGAAAAATGTAAACTTTTAGTAAATTACAAATTATAGATTAAACTATAGCTGATTAATCTTTAATCTCACAGGTGAGGACTAAATAAAAAGAAGGTTCTCAAAAATTGAGGATACACCTAAAAGTTACGTAAACTCTTATGTGACAAGAGGCTGGATGGCAACGACTCTTCCATCAATAGCGAAATGTGAAGGTTAGGGCCACACCAGTATTATTATAATTCCATACAGATATATCTTCTGAATATCTATATTGTGGATATATTTTAGCAATAGGGATATCATCTTGAGCTATATCCAGATAATAAAACACCAAGGAATTGATAAAAAGTGTGATGGCGGAATAAAAGAAGATATTACGGTATAATTCATATTTGTCAATTCTATCACCTGTTCTCTTCATCATTCCTTCATATTGATATATCTCCTCGATTGTAGGAGATGCCGCATCTATAAAATTAGAACCTCTCTGCTTTGCCTCCTCATCCACTACCCTCAATTCAAAATAGAATGCTGTGAATAGGGATGCTGTTGCAGTTAGTAAGGAATAATGAAAAACATTAGAATAGACTTTGCTTCTGGAGAAATAAAATTCAGCGCTTTCGCCCTTCTCAAGATAAAACTCAATCCTTTTATCCTCACCCTCTCCCATCATTAATGTCTTATATTTTGAAATATGCCCTTCCATATCCACCCTGATGCGATATTTCCCCTTCCTAATCTGATTCATAACCACAGGGCTAAATCCAATAAAATCGGAATCAAGGTATACTCTCGCGCCCTTCGGATTAGTTATTATGTCCAGCCTGTTCTCTTTGCCAACATCTTTCAAATGAATAGATAGAAAAAAAGATTTTGATTCATCCTTTAATAGCGATATATCGCGTACCTCACTTCTTCCATCCTTGGATATTTCCACCCTATGATCTCCAGATTCCAAAATAATATTTGTACCTTGTCTAAAATATCTGCCGTCTACATATATTTTAGCGTCCTGTGGATTGACGCTAATATCCAAATATCCATAATTTACCATGATTGCCTTCATTACTTCAGAAAATACTCTCCCAAATAATTGATTTATATTCTTTAAGCTACCCTCTTCGCCAATTGTAAACACCTTTCCATATATATCATTATATACCTTAACATCAATCCTAATATCCCTCCCCTTTTGGGATATACCTCCATCAATAATCACATCAATACCCGACCCAACAGAATCAAGCGAATCACAATCCCTTTCATAAGCAATGTTATTAATTATATCGTTATCCGCTAACGCCAATGATAGAAAGTTGGTCGATCTCTTCGTTCCGAATGGAGAGATGACGCTGGCTGGCTTATCCTTCTCCATTATTATGGATTGTGATTTTATTCCTGTGTCATTTCCATCCTTTCCAATAAAATTGCTCTTGACCCCCCTTCGCTCAAAATTTTTCACAGGTTGTGATATTATAATCCATTTGTATGATAGAATTCGATCCTCAAGAAAATTTTTCAAAATATCCTTTAGATACATCCTTTCACTTTCCATTGATCCTTCAAATGGCAATACAGCAATAGTAATCGTCTTCTTGTATTCTTTCTTCTCAGGAATAGAATATGGTTCCTTACGAATTATTAGCTCAGCCTTGGATGAACTCCATAAACAAAGATTGAAAAAGCATATAAAAAAAACAGTGAAGAGATAATGAGGCAGCATTCTATTCTTAGCGCATCGAAATTTCGATAGATTACATAAATGTAATCTATTTAAATCTTCAAAAAACGCCTGAATAGTCCATGGAATGGCTATTTTTTTAAGCTTGGGAAAAAGGTATAGCAGTTTCACGATCAATCTTACTAAATGAAGATATTATAAATTCCAGTATTATTTTCACATCACCATCAGCTTGATGCATTCTTAAATAGAAATTAAATTTGTGCTGAGACAAATTAGATATAGTGCAATCCTCTGGATTATGGTGAACAGATTAGACTAAATGCAGTTTATTGTCGAGCAGTCAACCATCATTTCTAAGGAATGTTGCTAGTATGAATAAATATGTTGGATTTCATCCAAAAAGGGGAATAGAGTTAAGTTGAAGCCAAATCGGACATCTTAAGGTCGAAATCGGTCCTATTGAAAAGAGAGATAACTTCAACGCCTGTTGCCTCGATATTCTCTCTGCCACCCTCTTCCCTATCGATCAAGACAACAACACTTGCAATCTCGATACCTAAATCCCTTAATCGATCAATTGCGGTAATTGTGGACTGACCAGTGGTAATAACATCATCAACAACCACAGCCCTTTGAACGCCTTCAAGGTTCCCCTCTATCCACCTGGATGTGCCATGTTTTTTAGGCTCTTTTCTTACAATAAGGGGTGATATCCTAATGCTATTTTGAAAAGCCTCAAGTATTGTGGACAAGGAGATTGGATCAGCCCCTAAGGTAAGTCCACCGATGGCATCAATATTAAATCCCTTTATCGCCTGAAAAACCAACTTTCCCGAAAGGAAGCACCCCTCAGGATCAAGGGTAATTGTCTTACAATTAAAATAATAGGGACTCACACCTCCATTGGCAAGCTTAAATGGAGGATCTTCTCTATACAGAAACGACCGTGAATAGAGAAGATTGAACAACCTCTCCCTTGCATTACTTATATCCATTCTTCAAACTCAACATTTATATTTTTCAGGCCAAAGCCTGCTCAATCTCAATTTCATTGACTTTTCGCTACCCTCATCAGTGGGGTCATAGAATACCTTATCTCTGATTTTATCTGGCAGATACTCCTCATTTACAAAATGCTCTTCATAATCATGAGGATATTTATATCCCTTCGCATATCCTATATCCTTCATCAACTCAGTAGGCGCATTCCTAAGATGCATTGGTATATCCAGATCAATCTCCTTTGCAATGGCCTTAGCGCTCTTTATTGCTCGGAAAGCGGCATTGCTCTTGGGAGAGGTCGCTAGGAAGGTTGCGCATTGAGATAGTATTATTTCTGACTCCGGCATGCCTATACTCTTGACTGCGGTAAGGGTCGATGTAGCAATAGTTATGGCATTTGGATATGCATTCCCTATATCCTCGGATGCGAAAATAACCATTCGTCTTGCAATAAACTCAGGATCTTCCCCTGATATTAGCATTCTTGCAAGATAATATACTGATGCATTGGGATCAGAACCCCTAAGGGACTTAATAAAGGCAGAAATAGTATCATAATGCCTATCCCCAGCTCTATCGTAATATATGGACTGATCTCGTACTGCCTCCATAAGTGTTTCTTCAATAATTCGACCATTATCAGATAGCAATACAGAGGTTTCAAGGATATTTAACATTAACCTTGCATCCCCCTGAGCAAAACCAACAATTTTATCCTTAACCCCCTTTTCGAATACCAGGTTCATGTCTCGTAAAATCTCGTCTCTATCAAGGGCATTATCAAGTATCTGAAGAAGTTCTTCTTCGGATAATTTGTTCAACTTCAATACCCTGGTTCTTGAGAGCAGGGGGGCAATGACCTGAAAAGATGGATTTTCGGTTGTTGCGCCAATTAAAATAATGCTACCAACCTCCACAGCCCCCAAAACGGCATCCTGCTGAGCCTTATTAAACCTGTGTATTTCATCTAAAAAGAGAAGGGTTTGAATCCCGTTCTTCTTGTTCTCCTTACCCCTCTCTATTATCTTTCTAACATCCACAACCCCTGAGGAGATGGCGCTAATAAAATATGACTCCATTTCACAGCATTCAGCTATGAGTCTTGCAAGTGTAGTCTTACCTGTTCCAGGATCACCCCACATAATAAGTGAAAAGGGTATATTTTTCTCTAAAATGACATTAATAATTTTACCAAACCCAAGTAGGTGTTTTTGCCCAACAAATTCATCCAATGAATGAGGGCGACATCTCTCAGCCAGTGGTCTTATATCTCTTTCCTTGCTCATGCCCTAAACATAAAAAAAACCCGGTCTAGCCGGATTCTTTTTTTAATTGTATATAGCGAAGGTGACTATTCACTCTCACGCTTCTCCTCTACCTTAAAATCTGTCTTAGGAGGTATTAACCGTTTCCCCTGATTTTGTGTTGAGATACGCCTCATCTTTTTAATCCGTCTTCTTGCCGCCTCTTCACTCTTCCTCTTCCTCTCCTCACTGGGTTTCTCATAGTATCTTCTTCTCTTCAACTCCTTGAAAATACCTTCAAAAGCCATCTTCTTCTTAAGGTTCTTAAAGGCCCTTTCAATATCCCCGTTTACTTCGACTTCAAGTGGACTTGTCATTTATATATTCAACTCCTTTTAATTGAAATAGTATTGGCTAACCTGTAATATGAACAAAATAATTAAATTTCCAATACGTAAATAATTATTCTAATCCGATTAAATATAGTATATACGATTATTATGTTATATGAAATTAAAATTTTTATATTAATATTATTTTCAATAATAAACTCTTATTACTCTTAAGAAAATAGAAAAATATTGTCAATATAAAAAAATATATTTCCAAAGATAATCAAATCTCCCTTCAATGGATCAGCCCCCTGTTATGTCAATATCCCCTTGAATAAGGAGGATAGCGTTATTTTGCCACTAATCGATGAATTACTAATAAAACATCTAATCCCTTAGGTTATGGCTTGACTGAAAATCAAAACATAAATATAATGATTAGGTTTGATTTTATACCATTTTCAAATCAAGTAATATGGAATAGATTCAGGGCTGGATTAATCCCATAATTGATATCACATCAAAACTATTAGCAAAACGATATGATATGAGCAAAAACTCCCTCAAAATTTCAGAAATTAAAAATCTCAAGAATAAGATCAGTACTCTGTTAAATGATATATATCTCGGAGAAAAAACCTATAGTAAAATTAACAATAAAATAATTAATGGGACCAAGGTCTTTATTGTATCATCTAAAAAATTTATCCTCGACGACTGCTTTACAAAGGCTTCATCTATTGCTTATATGACCATAATCTCACTAATCCCAACACTCACTGTTGTATTAACATTCTATTCAATTTTTTCAGGTGTAGGCGATAAGAAAGAAGAACTCTTTCGACGTATAACCCTCTTTATGATTGAGCATAATATTAAGCTCAATATTGATCCGTTTATTGAAGTCATTTTAAGTCTCATTGAAAATGCCGGAAAAATTGGGGGAATCGGTGCTATTGTAATGGTATTTTCTGCTACAGGAGTCTTAAGAACTTTTGAAAAATCATTAGATGGTATTTGGCGAGTCAAACATGGCAGACCCTTTATTCTAAAAATAATATATTATTGGGCAACCCTAACGTTAGGCCCATTGATTCTAATCTCTGGGACAACAGTTGCAGCCAGGATTTCCGCTACTTTCTCCTCTCCTAATTACAATTCAGCATATATTGCAAAGGATAACAAAATCTGGGTTGTAGGCAACAAGTCAAATATTCTTTATTCTGAAAATCTTAATATGAATTTTCTGCCACTTCCCCATGATAGGATAGACTTTTATAACCAGAGGATATTTAAATTCGATATTGGTCGTAAAACCTTTAAAAAAGAAGATGAGTTCATGTTTGAACCGAGAGAATTAAAAAAATCCGGATTCACGGATATCCAGTTTATTGGAGATTATGGATGGATAATTGGGGATAATGGGATCATTCTACATACAAAAGACATGGGAAAGAGTTGGTCCTTTAATAAGTTTGGAGCATTTGACTTTAATGATATTTGTATGATAGATCAAAAGACAGGATTTATTGCTGCTGATGACGGATATCTACTAACCACCAAAAATGGCGGAAGAGGTTGGAAAGTTATTGAGTGGAAGGAGTTGACATCAAATCTAAAATCAATATCATTTTATAAAAGCCATGGAATTATAGCTGGAGATAGGGGAATTGTTCTAAAAACAATTGATGCAGGAAAAACATGGAATTTTATACAATTGGATGAGATTATAAGGAAAAATAGACCCATAAGCCTCAATTACACCTATCACATTAATGAAGATGAAGTCCTCCTAATAGGAGATGAGGGAACTATACTATATGGCAATACTAACACTAAAGAGTGGAATAATAGGAAATTCTTAAATATAGGCTATTATAGCGCCCTATTTATCAACAGTTCTACTGGTTACATTGCAGGAGAGAAGGGGGATCTCATTTACACTGAGAATGCTGGTCAAAAATGGCATATAATCAACCAACTCCCATCAAAAATTAATAAAATATTACACAATAACAACAATCTTTGGGTAATTGGTGATACTGGCTTGATAATGAGATCTTCAGATAATGGAGGATCATGGAAGGGGATGGAAGGGAAACATTTTGGCGTATTTCTATTAAACTTCTTTGCCCCCTTTGCTTTTATCTGGTTGCTCTTTTTATTAACATATTTGGTAATCCCAAATACCAGAGTTCAATTTAAGCCCGCATCAATTGGAGCGGCATTCACCAGTACAGTGTGGGTAATCTTCATTCTGCTCTTTATTGTCTACATTAAATCTTTAGCCAAGGGGACTGTAGCAATATATGGAGCCCTTGCGGCGTTTCCCCTCTTTCTCCTTCTGGTATATGCATCATCATTGATAGTGCTCTTTGGTGCTGAAGTCTCCTATACGCTGATGCATCCTCAATCATATATGGATACTAGAAAGGCCCTAAAGGGGAAAAATGAAATAAATGTATATTACGGGATATCCATATTGTATCAGATATACAAAAAATTTGAGGAGGGAAGGGGAGCAACGTCCTATAAGGATCTGTTAAAGATAACATCCAATCAATACTCAGAGCTTGATTCCTTCATTGTGTTATTCAAAGAAGAAAAAATCATTCTTGAATCAGGAGAGGAAAGCTTCATCCCTGCAAATTCTTCAAGTAATATTATTTTGGCGGATGTAATTACTAAGATTCATGATATCAGCTTCGATATTCCAAATCAATCCGCATCCAATCCTTTAAAGAATTATCTTCACAATCTGTTTATAAGTTTCAAGAAGTCAAGGGAAGAGATCGTTGGAGGAAAATCCTTAAATGATATAATTAAGGAGATTGGATAATATTCTCTCCCAATTTTATGATCATTTTTATTGAAAATACCCGATATCCTTATTCGGTCACTATTTTATACGAGGGGAGGATGAATTGTATTCCACCTTAATCACAAGGAACATATATTGAGCTGTTACACTATTAAGTTTGTAATAGTTTAGATAATATGTGGCACTCCTAGAGCAATATCTAATACACAAAATACCCGAACATAAAGGGGATCACTACAATATTGCCCTTAATTTCAGATGGCACTTCACCAAAATTCCTTGAAAGTTGAATAGCGTCAATACAGGAGGAATCCAAGGCCCCATTGCCCATGGATTCTACAAGGACTACATCGAGCACATCTCCCTCCCTGTTCATTGTAAAATATATCTTCACCAATTGATTGGGAATTGCCATTATTCTTACTCGACCAGGAGTATAGCTGCCGGTAAGCGGATCAAAACCGGCGATTATGGAATTAGCCAACAGGGGAGGAAACCAATGAGAAGCGACTTTATCTTTTAGTTTTTTAAAATACTTAAAATTCTTATATTTTTGTGTATTAAAGGAAAATCTTCCATCAGTAGAATAAAAAATGGCATTTTTTCTATTAAACTCATTCTTGTCTGGTATTTTTGTAAATTCTCCTACACCATCATCACCAATAATATTACCAATTTCATATTTCATTAAACGGATAATGACCTCTGTGTTATCAGTGACCAAGATTCCAGTTTTATCTCTCACATCCATGCTCTTATCAGAGGTCTTCCCTACATTCTGCTTACCCCTCTTCAAAATAAAATCCCTAAAATTATTCAACCAGTGATCACCCTTATCCTTCGTAATATGACCCTTTGCACTAGAATCCCTATCAGACATAAGGGTATTCCGGCTTTCTACTCTTCTATCATCCTGATTGATATTTACAATTACATCCCTATTTCCGCTGGACCTCTCATTCAATCCCTGTATCCTCATAAATTCATTATATACTGGCATAAAGACCCCCAAAGCAAAAATCAAATGAACAAAAAAGGAGATCAATACTATTAAGGATATCTTTATCTCTGCATTCTTTTCCATTTTAATATCTCTTTTTCCCGATTATCCTGAGTCATATGATAGAGCCTCATCAATAAATCATTGTAACTCTCACTAAAATCAATTTGTCGTCTAGAAGTCATTGCCATGCAGGATTCTATGAATTGCTTAAAATTGCCTGGATCGATTATAACATTATTGATAAACCATGTAAATGATGGCAAATGATAAGGGGCCATTGCTCCTGAATGAACTACCATTGAGCCAACGCCAATACTCGTTCCAGTGTTTATCAGAGTGCCGATGCTGGTCTTTGCGAAATCACCGATAAAGCAACCCACCTTAATATTTTCACTATTGACTCGTGTCCCTGATAGGTAAACCTTGACTGTTGTATAGTTGTTCTTTAAATCACTGTTGGTTGTAAGAGCGCCTAAATTAATCCACTCACCTATATATGAATGTCCAATAAAGCCATCATGATACTTATTTGAATATCCATGAAATATTGATTGTTCAACCTCACCGCCAATTCTGCAGCAATCACCAATCGAACAACCGTTCCTCAACCTTGCGCCAAGAATAATACAATCCTCTCCAATATAGCAGGGGCCTTCGATTTTAGTAAATGAATTGATTACGGTGTTCTTTCTAATGATAACCGGACCATTTGTAAGATCGATACAAACAAAGGGATCGATTTTCACATTCCCCTCTATTACTATTTGGTTGGCATCGCCTATAATTGTTACGTTATTTACCTCATCATTAATTCTGAACTTCTGAAAATACCTAAAATCATCTTGAATCATCTTATCATTATATCGAACCAAATCCCACACATATTCTAGCCTCTTAATAGAATTATTTCTCATCTCCGTTTTACATTCTGATTTTAACAGAAGTGCTACAATATTCACCGATTCCCCTCGTAATCTATTCATCTCGACAAGCGCTATCATAGGTATATTGTCATGCAAAACCAAGACATTTCTTTGAGGATTTGCTATATTTTCATCCGGAATGATTGTACAGTTTATGAATAGAATATCCTCATTTGAGTCGAAAATTGAATAATCGTTGATCCTCAACTCAGGATACTTTTGTCTAAAATGCGGGACAAGATAATCTCTTGTAAAAAAATATAGATTCGCCCTACTATAGTTTTCATTTATATAATGTACTATTCTCTCTCTTAATGAAAGACACCCAATTCTAAGCTCCCATAATGGTCTGGTAAGAGAAATGGGATAAAAACTATCGTAATTATTATCTTCAAATATTACTACATTCATCACTATCAATCAAATTCTTATATAAATTGCTTTCCTGAAATAAACCGATTCCCTTAATCTTAATAAGGATGCTAATGAGAACAGATTACAGGCGGTCATAGCCGATTCGATTTTGATTAGCAAGATCCGGTAGTATGTAATGTATGCAGTAGCGGCGCCTATATTACTTATTAGCCTCTTCCTCAAGCTGTTCCTTTCTCTTTTCGATAACCTTTTCTGCGATTTTACCAGAAATCGGATCATAATGTGAAAAGTTCATCTCAAATGTTGCCTTGCCACTGGTCATTGATCGAAGATCAATGGAATATCTTAGCATTTCGGATAACGGAACATGAGCCTTCACTAAAGAAATGCCGCTATCAGAGGACGCCTCTTTGCTATCCATGCCAAGCACCCTCCCTCTTTTGCTGGTTATGTCATTTAGAATATCACCCATAAATTCCTTGTCAACATATATGGCAACCTCCATGATTGGTTCTAGTAATTGAGGACCAGCATCTTCTAAAGCCATCTTCAACGCATTTCTTCCAGCAATCTTGAATGACATCTCAGAGGAATCCACAGGATGGTATGATCCATAATGAAGTTCCACCCATATATCCACTACAGGGAACTTGGCCAACACTCCCTCCCCCATGCCTTCCCTTATCCCCTTCTCTACACCAGGTATATACTGCTTTGGGATTACCCCTCCAACAATACTGTCCTTAAATTCAAAACCAGCGCCTCTGTCACGAGGTGCAATTCGTAAAAAAACCTCGCCATATTGTCCATGTCCCCCAGTCTGTTTTTTATGCTTGTATTTGGATTCTGCCTTTTTTGTAATTGTTTCCCTATAAGCGATTCTCGGTTCTTTGGTAATCATCTCAATTTTGTTCTTCTCTTTAATTGTCTCCAGTAAGATATCAAGCTGCATTTCTCCCATGCCGGATAGCACAGTTTGACCTGTTTCAGAATTAAAGCCATAGGTAACAGTAGGATTTTCATCAACGATCTTGCCAAAGATCTGCCCTATCTTATCTTCTTCTCCTTTCTTAGCAGGTTCTACGGCATATGAAAAAACTGGTTGAGGGATGTTTATTATGGGAAGGTAGACGGGTCTCTGTGGATCACAAAGGGTATCCCTCGTGGATGTCTTCTCAAGCTTAACCACTACTCCGATATCTCCACAGCAGAGCTTCTGCACTTCAAATTGCTTGTTCCCGATCATTGAATAGAGTCTTGTTATTTTTTCTTTTGTATTTTTGGCTGAATTACTGAGTTCAGTATCAGGCACAAGCTCACCAGAGATCACCTTCATGTAATTAGACCTTCCAGCATACTGATCGATATAAGTTTTCCATATCACAGCGGAGAAGGGCTCAGTTGCAAGGCTTTTAACGATCACCTCCTTTGTCTGGTTATTTGGATCATAACCCAGATGTTCCTTATCCTGAGAAGGTGAAGGAACGAAGCTTTTTATCACATTTAATAAACTCTTTATTCCTATTGAATTTAACGAAGATCCACATAAAACAGGGTGAAGGGAGGCCTTGTGAAACTGATTCCTTATGCCGATCGTAACCTCCTCATCTGTTAACTCCTCACCTTCAAGAAATTTCTCGATGAGTTCATCATCACCCTCCGCTGCTAATTCAATGAAGCCTTCCCTCTTCTCCTCAACATTGGATTTCATCTCTTCAGGAATATCTGTATATACCTCATCTTTAGTATCCTGCTTAGGGGTGAGCGCTTTCATCTCCTTCAACTCAATTATCCCCTTAATGCTATCGCCCTCGCCAATTGGCAGGCATAAAGGGATAAGATTGGCATTCAGATTTGATTTAATATTATCGTATACATTATCATAGTTTGCCCGTTCCTTCTCCATCTTATTTATAAAAATAATTCTTGGGATATTATTCTCTTCAAGATATCTCCACGCCTTTTCTGTCTCAATCTGAACACCATCAACTGAATCAACGATAAGAATTGCCGCCTCAGCAACCTGTAGCGCCGCCCTTGCTTCACCGATAAAATCGGACATGCCTGGAGTGTCCATAATATTTATTTTCACATCATCTACCTCGACAAAACCTAATGAGCTTCTTATTGAAATCGCTCTATTCTTCTCTTCTTCATCAAAGTCAGAGGTGAGTGTTCCATTATTTGGATTTCCAATCCTCTCTATTTTCTTTCCAGCAAAGAGGATTGCGTCAAAAAGGGTTGATTTTCCGGTGCTGCTATGACCAAGGATTACAACATTCCGTAAGTCTTGAGTCTGATATACTTTCAACATTCTATAGACCTCCAGTGTTATTTCAAATAAACTATATTCAATTTCTGATAGATGTAAATCTATCTTACTTGAGCACTCTAAACAATACCTAATATGAACAAGTCACAGGAAGTGCTGGATGTGGCTCTAGGGATTGGAAATCAAAGAGCAATAATAAATTAACAGGATTACATAAATGAAGAGAATTTTATTATTATCCTGCTATCCACTGAAAAGAACTTTCAAATGCAGCTCATTACATGAGGGATAAACACAGTACCTCTCAAATTCCACTCATTTATTACTTGTTTAAAATCCTTTTAGATAATAAGCATTATGCGTTTGCCAGACGTAAAACAATTACACTAAACAAATACAGTGGTAAACGCAATAAAGGACAAACATCTCTAAGAGATGGATCAATTTATCTAATCCGCTATTTACAACTCTATATTAAAAATTCAATTTGCATAACTTGCGACTAATTTTTGTACCCATAAGTCAAACAAATATTAAACTCTGGTATATCATGGGCGTTTCCTTAGCTGAAATACTATTCCTGTTATGATCTACACAAGTCACATTACCCTAATTGAAATAAATATGAATTTAATAGGGCTTTTTATCAATTAGAATCGAAAGGAAAGACTAAAATGGTTTTTATTTTTTGTAAAGAAATATTTGGAGAGATAATACTTTTATGAGTAAAAACAAAACCACAATTCACATAATAGAGATGATCATGTAAAACAGGTTTTCTTTAAAGATTATTTGAGGGTTAAATGATAATTCGATTTTACTTTACATTGACCGCTACCCTGTTCTTTCCCCCTTTTTTAGCCTCGTATAGGGCAATATCTGTTCTTTTAACAAGATCGTCTATTTGGTCATCCTTTGATCTGCCATCAGGTTTCAAGACCGATACACCGAAGCTTGCTGTGACTGTGATTCCCTCACCCATGATCTTAAAGGGTTTGTTTTTTATTACAGATCGAATTCGTTTTGCAATCTTTACAGCACTGGATGATTTAGTTTGGGGTAAGAGAATAAGAAACTCCTCCCCGCCATATCTCCCTAATATATCATAGGTTCTACATGAGGATTGTAATCTCCTGGCAAACTCGATAATTATCTCATCGCCAATTTGGTGTCCATATGTATCATTTATTCTTTTAAAATCATCGATATCAACCATAACGGTTGAGATTTCCCTCCCCTCCCTGATGGCTCTGTCCAATTCCTTTAACGCCTCATCGAGAAATGATCTTCTATTTAATAGATTTGTAAGGGGATCCTCCTTAGCCAGCTTTAACAATTCCCTCTGTGACAAAATTAACCTATTCTCAAGTTCTAATATTCGCATCCCAACCTTAATTCTTGATATCAACTCCTCCTTATCAGCGGGTTTTGTTAAAAAATCATCCGCTCCAGCTTCCAATGCTATAATTGTATCCTGTTTTCTCCTCTTCGATGTAAGCATAATAATATAGACATATCTATAAAGATGTAAACCTCTGATCTCTTTACACAGAGTAATCCCATCCATCCCTGGCATAATCCAATCAATAATCGCAACGCGAACTTCTTGATCCTTAATTATTTTGATTGCATCTCTTCCATTATTACAAATCAGCACATTATATCCCGCAGACTCAAGATCCCTTTTTACCGCCTCCTGAAAAAAATGATCATCCTCAACAATTAGTATTTTCATTTTTCCCCTTTTTTTTAGTTTGCTCATAACTTCCTATACATTTTCAATACAAACAAATGTAATATCAACATACAATCAAGTCTTTAGCTGCAAGGATCCTTCCCTTTTAATTTTAACATAATCAATCCATCATAAATAGGGTGTAAATTAATTTTGTATGAACATTATTAATAATAATGTCAGGTGACATAAAAGAAGAGTTGGCAAAACCCTCACAGTTAAATAAAAATGAATAGAATTATTTATAAAATTTAACTAA
>JAXHTS010000046.1 GCA_034190085.1 Spirochaetota bacterium | reverse complement strand
TTTCCATTAATTGATATCAATCCCTTTGGGATACTATTTGTTAGAGGTCTTAATCTAATACCCTGCCCAGCTGCCAGAATAACCGCTATCATTTCAACCCTCTTTCAAGAAGTTCATAAATGTTATTTTATTCTGTATAGGTGATGTCGTTGGTCTTCCCAAATCTTTTCTTGAACCCCTATTGATATTTACTACTAATAGATTAGGACCTTCTTCATCTTTCATTTTTTTGCATTCTATGATTAATTCTTCTCTAGTTTTAACCTCTGTAGCGTTTATATAACCGCAGGATAATGCAATTTCTTTAAAATTTACTGTTGATGAAACAGTAGGCTGACCACCGGTTGAATCATGAGATGCGTTGTCAAAGATGACGTGTTTCAGATTTTTAGGCTTATAATGACCAATCGTTGCGAGAGATCCCATCTGCATCAATACAGCCCCATCACCATCAAAAATAAATATATTCCTTTGAGGTTTCTGCAGTGCAATTCCTAATGCAACTGATGCAGAGCATCCCATACTGCCAACGGTATAAAAATCCCTAGGGGTTTCATTTTTTTGTACACGATATTCAAATAATTCCCTGGACAATTTCCCCGTTGTAGAGATAATTGCCTCAGTGCCGTCTAAGATATCTGCAATTACCTTTAGTGCATCCTCTCTAGTCATCTCATAAATATTTTCCATCTTCTTTATGGCTTCATACTTCTCGATAGTTCCTTTTTTAATAATAACAGCCACCGGTGCCATAGTCGCTTCTGCTATTTCCTTGATTTCTGTAATTACTCTACGAGTTCCCTCTACATTACCTGGAAGTATCTTATAAGGGATATCAAGTGTTTCAAGTAACGGGATCATTATCCTCCCCATCTTTTTGTGTTGCGGCTCATCCTTCTCCTGAGGCTCACCACGCCAACCTATCATTAATATTAGTGGAATGGAATATATTTCCGAGTCACACAATGAAGCTAATGGATTTATCGCCTTCCCCTCTCCAGAATTCTGCATGTATACAACACCTATTCTGTTTGTCGCTAGATAGTATCCTGCTGAAATAGCTATTGCTTCACATTCATTACAAGCTACAATATTTGACAGTCCCTTGCCATGCTCATCTGCTAAGAATTTCATCCAATCCGCAAATGTAGAATCAGGAACACCAGTATAAAAATCAATCTTATTATCTTTAAATATTCTATACAATTCTTCACATTTAATCATATTAGTTAATCCCTGCTTGAATGAATTGAGCTTACCATCTTATAATCTTCAAAAGTATGCACCTCCGTCCATCCTTTATGTACCTCAAAGCAGCTTACTTTATTGCCCTCATCTATTATTTTTTGTATAATCCTATTAAAATCACCTAAATCAGATTTTTTAAATCCTTTATTAAGATTTTTTGTCTCATTGCAAAACTTTTTTAATATTCCTATCCCCTTTTTGCTAAATAATGCAATTCCAACGAATTCGAAGTTTGCCTTATCTTTAGGTATATCTTGACCAATTTTTATTATTTCATTGTCTTCCTCAAGTTTTAGTATTCTTTCTCCTTTAGCTGGATCATCCTTTGCAATAACTAAGTCCAATAACTTACTTTCATCAATCTTCCTTTCTTTATATGAAGAATCAATAACTAATACAATATCATCGTCTTTTTTTATTAGTCCCTCTAAAATCCTTTTTTCAAATAATATATCAGAATAAATAATAAGAGTCTTCCCATCCATCTGTTCTTCAGCACACATTATCGAATCCAAGACTCCAGTCTCTTCAAAGTTTGTGTTCATAATCTTGTTAATTCCTTCTATATTGATCTTATTGCTATTGTACCCAACAACAACATTTATACTACTAATTCCAAGTGAATTCAGTATCTCGACATTTCTTTGCAATATTGATTTGCCATTGACATCAAGCATACAAACAGGAGTATCCTTTAATATAACCTCTCTCAACTTAGGATCAAGAGGAGCGCCCGCTGCTGGAATGATAACATTTATTTTTTCCTTGCCACTCATCAAGAATCTTTTTTCGTTTTCTTTCATATCCGTTGTCCCCTGTAACTCAAACAATTCGCTTATTGGTATCAATTTGGGACTTACAGTATCTATCCCACCAGTTTTTTTAATTTCTCTTAAGGTCTCTTTTATAGCCGTTACAGCTGACCTAATCACATGATTAGCATAAATAACCATCTTAATCTTTGGGTAGTTCTTTATCTTATCCTCTGTAAAAGAATGATAATTAGTCGGCACAATCACTAAGGGCACATCGCAATCCCAAGCATTAACAAATTCTAATATTTCATCTGGAGTATCTTTTTTTGAATGTATCATAATCCCATCAGCTCCAGCATCAACATAAGCCCTTGCTCTTTTCATTGCTTCTTCCTGTCCCCATCCGGCAATTAAAGCCTCTGTTCTTGCAATAACCATAAAGTCTTTTGATATTTGAGCATTTTTAGCTGCCATTACCTTCCCAACAAATTCTGCGATAGAGGCTAACTCCTGCCTCCCATCAGCTAATAAGCTGTTTTGTTTTGGGAATAATTTATCTTCCATAACAATTCCGGCAATGCCTGCTGCCTCGAATTTCTTAACCATATGTATAACATTTGTTGAATTGCCGTAGCCTTGATCAACATCAACAACAATTGGGATAGAAACTGCTTCATTCATATCAATGGCTGCATTAAGATAATCTATCATAGTAAGAATATTTGCGTCTGGCACAGCATGTGATGCAGATACTTCTAATGAAGACGCCCATATCCCTTCGAATCCTGCCAATTCTACAAGTCTTGCAGTTAGCCCATTATGGGCTCCAACTATCTTAAAAAATCCATCTCTTTTAAATAAATCTCTTAATATCGTTGCTTTTGACATACTGATAACCCTGCTTCATTATTTAGAAATAATACCAAACATCAGGCAAGATGTATCATAGCCCTTAATCCGTATAACTTCTTTTTTATGCTTAGTCGAAGATGCCATGATATAATAATAAAAAAAGATAGACTATATACTACAACATTGACTCAAGCCATCATCTCTTTAATCGATCATAGACTCTCAATATCTTAATATCCCTCGTTATATCTGCAATTAAACGGATTGTTAGACACGTAACATATAGGTAAAGAACATACGGTACACCACCAAATGGGGCCGAAAAGGCTACAATGAAATAAACAGTGGGAAAGCTGCCTCCCAAATATAAAAATGGGAAGATAATACCTTTTAAGATAAATAATATAAAATTTTTTTTAAACTCATAGGTTATTCTTTCTTTTATTGGGAGACCAGAAGGCATAAAATCCTTTTGTATTTTTTGGATCTCCTTAAGCTTATCTCCTATATTAAGATTATGTATATGTGTATGGAAAAAAAATATTTCAGTTTTAATAAGCAACGCCCAGATGAAACCTAGATATAAATAAAGATTATTGCCAGTGTCAAAATAAATTCCCAAGCCTAAACAGATATAAATCAAAGGATACGCAATCTGATGAACCAGATAGTCAAAATATATCCCAAATTGAGATCCCATCTTTTTATGTCGTGCAATTTCCCCATCAATGTCATCTAAAGCAAATCCAGAATAAAGCAATATAGATCCCAATATATAGTAAAATGGGGTTGCCAATAGATAACAAAAAGCTCCAGCCAATTGGAATAATAACATTATAAAGGTTATATGGTTGGGTCCGATTTTAGTATAGAGTATAATATAGGCAGATAGATAAACAAATACATTCCTTGCGATCATATTTATAAAACTTGAATCTGGATGATCAATGAGATAATCCTGCTTTAATTGCTTAGTTAGGCTTTTTACATTCTGCCATTTCATTCCCATTCTTAAAACTCCAAAACTTATAGGGTTTAGTCTAAAGTATATTCTAAATAATACATAGATAGCGTTATTTATCC
>JAXHTS010000045.1 GCA_034190085.1 Spirochaetota bacterium | reverse complement strand
TTTTGATAGGAGGGGAAGCTCTATTCGCTCCCTATTCCTTGTAAATATCGTGATAACATTCGTATCCGTTCCAAATCCTGCATCGCATCTGCTTACATCATTAAGGCATATCATATCCAGATTCTTCTCTCTAAGCTTCTGTAGAGCATAGAACTCCATATCTTCTGTCTCAGCGGCAAAACCTACAATAAAGAGATTATCAATACCCCCTTCAGCACGAATTTTAGCTACAGTTTTGAGAATATCTGGATTTTTCTTTAGTTTAATAACAAGCTCTTCATTTTCCTTTTTAATCTTTGTTTTTGATTTATTGATAGGGGTAAAATCAGCAGGGGCAGCAGCCATGATCAAAACAGAATTATCCCTTATCTCTGAGAGTACAGCATTTAGAAGATCAACTGTTGTATCAATATCGATCATCCTATAGGATTTATTCGCTAATAGGGCTTTATCCATTGCGCCATGTATAAAGACTATCTCCCTTGCTTTAGCGCTGGCCTCATCAGCAATAGCAACTCCCATCTTCCCTGAGGAAGGATTTGATAGGAATCTCACGGTGTCAAGCCACTCACGGGTTGGGCCTCCGGTAACAATAATCTTTCTATCCCTTAATGGCTCCAACTGAAACCTCAAATATCTTTTGTATATCTGCAAGCTTGCCCCTACCCTCATCACCACAGAGCGCCTCGCCAATTTCTGGCTCAACAAATACTATATCCCATGATTTGAGTCTCTGTATATTCCTCTGAGTGGCAGGATGATTCCACATATTGGGATTCATGGCTGGAGCAATTACAACAGGACAGGTTACTGATAAAAATGTTGTGCTCAAAAGGTCATCTGCTATCCCATTTGCGAATTTACCTATAATATTTGCAGTTGCAGGGGCCACTAGCATGAGGGAGGCGTTCTCCTTCAATTCTATGTGAGCCATATCCCTTCTAACGACTGCGAAGCTATCTGTATATACAGGATTACCGGAAAGATTCTCCAGCGTAAGCGGTGTTATCAAATTTGTAGCCCTCTCAGTTAAAACTGCGTAAAGCGAATAATCAGCCTTAACAAAAAGACGAATGAGGTCACAGGCCTTATACGCAGAAATAGATGAGCTAATTCCTAATATTACCTTTTTTTTCATCATATCCTATGAAATATTTTCTCAAGATCCCTCTTTTCAAGCCTATGAATATATGGCCTTCCATGGGGACATCTTAGTTCATAGTCTCCCTTCAGGGCCTTGCAAACTATCATCCTGGCATCATCTGGAGAGATTGTATCCCCTGATCTCTTTGCGGAATGACAAGCAATCTTTTCAGCAATGATAGTTTTAATGTCTTTTGAATATTCTCCATTCGTTTTTAGGGATTCAACAACCTCAATAAAAAAATCTTCAACATCAAGATCAAGATCAAGATTCTCAGGTATCCCCCTTATAATAATTGCATTATCAGAAAAGCTATCAATATCAAAGGCTATTTTTTTGAAAAAATCCTTCTTTTCAATCACTATTTGGTAATCTTCAATAGAAAGTTCAATCACTGAAGGAAATATAAGCGTCTGAATTTCAAAGTCTGAATCTTCCTGAATAATTGAATCATAGATAAACCTTTCATGAGCCGCATGGAAATCAATAATATAGACTGCTTCATCCTCTTCGGCCATGATGTAGGTATCAAAAATAATACCCAATAACTTAATATCATCCCCTTGGCTATGCTTCTCAATCTCCTTGCTCAACCCTGCTACATCATCAATTAGGTATCTCAATCGATTAGTTGGATTGGGAACCCCCTCATGCCACCCTCCCCTACTGCTTTTTATACTCTTATCAGCATGTTCAACATGGTCTGATAGAAAAATGTCATTCACCGAACCCGGTTTGATCGTATTGATTGGGTTTTCTACTGAAATATCATTATCTTTATCCTTTTCTTCCCCATGCTTCAAAAAATTCGAACTAATTTTATGCGCCTGGTTACCAAGAACCCTCTTTGATATACCAAGTATAAGGTTATTGATATATCCCTGATCGAAAAACTTAACCTCTCTTTTGGCCGGATGTATATTAATATCAACCAATTGTGGATCTATTGATAACAGAATAAAAGCCGCTGGGTGTTTGCCCTTCTGGGTTAGTCCCTCATATGCCTTTGATAGAAGAAAGCCTAGGAATCGATATTCCACTGACCTCCTATTTACATATAATAGCTGAAGCGAACGGGATGATCTCATAAAGTGTGGTTTAGATAAATAGGCAGATATCTCGATCTTTAGGTCTTGTAATCGTTCAAAATAGAGATCACCCATGATGGTTTTACCGTATATCTGATGGATACGATCATCAATGCTTCCTACAGCAGGAAGCGTTATTTCCCGTTTACCGTCAACATTCAACGAAAAAGCTATTTCAGGTATTGGGAATGCTAATTTAAAAAAAACCTCTCTAATTTTTCTCAACTCATAATTTTTGCTCTTCAAAAATTTCTTTCTTGCTGGTGTATTATAGAATAGATTCTCAACTATGACTGATGTCCCGATCCTTCCTACATAGTCACTAATGTCCGTTGTATTATTAAAGCTAACAAACTTAGCGCCCACATCCTCCTCTCTCGATCTGGAATGTATTGACAATTTTGAAATAGAGGATATGCTGGAAAGAGCCTCCCCCCTGAATCCGAATGAGGTTATTTTATTTATATCACTAATATCGCTGATCCTGCTTGTAGCATGATCAACTATTGTAAGAGGCAGGTCCTCTCTATATATTCCGACACCATTGTCCCTGACAACCATTCTTTTAAAACCGCTATCAAATATTTCAACATCAATGTTAGTGGAACCTGCATCAATTGAGTTTTCCATCAACTCCTTTATTACAGAGAAAGGGCCCTCCACTACTTCACCGGCTGCTATCATCCTCTTAACTGAATCAGGAAGGGCGATTATTCTATTCACAATTTGTTATCCGAAATTAATAATATTATTTAAAAACCAACTTACTGCAAAGAAGGCTAGAATAAAGGGGTTATCCAAAAATTTCTATGAGAAATAGGATTAATAAACCACCCTAATGCAATATCAACCTTTCGATATGACTCTGTAGCGTTGCAAGGGTTGTGCCGATCTCTCCCTCAATAAAAACATCGGTTATTGATTCTGTTAAACTGGTATGCTCAATATTCATCTCAATAATATTAGCGCCTACACGTTTGGCAATATAGGGTATATTCATCGCAGGGTATACTAGAGCAGAGGTACCGATCACCATTACAACATCAGTGGATTCAGCAAAACGATGAGACTCAATCAATGCATTCTGAGGTATCATCTCGCCAAAAAAGATTACGCTTGGTTTTAATATATTGCCACAATTCCTGCATTCAGGTGGCATATCAATCAACTCAAATTCATCACGTCTAAAACTGCTCCCACAATTGAGACATTCAAGCCTGCTAAAATTTCCATGAAACTCAATAACATTCTGTGTGCCAGCATCCTGATGAAGATTATCTACATTCTGGGTAATAACAGCCTTACAGATGCCCATCTCCTCGAATCTCGCAAGCGCAAAATGAGCGGGATTGGGCTTTGCGTTTCCTATTATATCCTTCATTGAAAAAAACATATCCCAAACCTTTCGGGGATTATTCATAAAAGAATTGATATTTGCATATTCCATGGGATCAAATCTTTCCCATAGACCTCCCGGGCTACGAAAATCTGGTATACCGCTCTCCACTGATATTCCTGCGCCCGTTAGTGCAATTAAACACTTGGATTCCTTTATTATTCCAGCTGCCCTTTCATAAGATTCTTCCATACTTTTGCCCCCTTAAATGTAAGGCTTATATTCATTTTCCCAATATTATTCACAATAATTTTTCCTACTTATGTTTTTAAATGGGCTATATTCTTACAATTTTATAGATATCAATTTCTATTCCCTCAGTTTATTCCTAAGATTCACTTTCACTTATTTGCTCATTATGATGAAAATCATTATTTCCTAAACTTTGAAATACAAAAAAATTGATCATTAAAATTAAAAATAATCCTTAACAAGGGAATCATAGCACAACAGGAATAGCAAGAGAAATTTTCAATTCTGATTCTATAAAAGCACTTCACAAAGGGGGAAAAATTAAAAATATTGAATAAATATAGTTGATGATTTATCCTAAATTCTTTATAATTATATATATGTTAGTGTAATTGAACTAATATTTTTAGTTTATATTCATCCAATACTAACCAAAATGCAGCATTAATATCCGAATTAAAATAGTATTATTAGTTATATCTATAGAAATGCATGAAGAGGAACATACAGGGTAAACAGGTAATAAGAGAAATTGAATGGCAAATCACATAAACCCGTTGATGATGAGATTATCAACGCATTTTTATTGCTTTTTGATCCCATCAGGAAGGTCTCTCCAAATTTGATAAGTGGATTAAAACAGGAAGAGATTAAGACAGCCTATAGAAAAAAGGCCTTCGAGACTCATCCAGACCGAGCCAAATCAATCGGCGAGAGCGAATCGGATATGGCAGAGAGGTTTAAACAAGTAAATCTTGCTTATGAAAAGTTATATTCCTTTTTAGAAAACAATTTAAGCAGCCTTAACAATATAAATTCATCAGAAAGTGACCATAATTCTAACAAAAGTAATAGTAAAAGAAAAAAATGGGCTTCTGATCCCTTTTATAATGGTATTATCCCGAATATGGAGCTTCTGATAGGCCAATTCATCTACTATTCTGGTTATATATCCTGGGGAACCCTCATTCAGGCAATAGTTTGGCAGAGAAGGCAAAGACCACTTTTTGGACAGATAGCTATTGATTGGAACATCCTTTCGGAAGAAGAGATTAGAGAGATTTTACAGGTAAAAACCTATAAGGATAAAATTGGAGAATATGCTCTTCGTAATGATTATATCAGTCTATTTGAGTATATGGCAATTATGGGAAAGCAGCGTAATCTTCAGCGACCCATTGGAGAATATTTTATCCAAAATGGATTTGTAAATTCAAAAAATATGGAGTCTATGGTAAAGAGATTACAAGTGCATAACAGGAGGGTAAGGCTAGGAGAATAATAATCACTGCTCTGGATAATCCAATACTAACTCCCTGTTCTCATTAAGACTGCCTTACATCCATCCAATTAACTTTCAACATAGAGCTATAATAATCGCTCATAGCTGAAAGTGAAGTTACAATTACAAAATAGAAGACGATAAAGTAAGATTAGATGCTGGCTATTTCAGCTAACAGGAAGCTTGAAGCTGATTTTCATAAACTACATCATCAGCTATCTCATCTTGAGTTATCAATTCCTTAACCTCAATACATTTACTCTCTATTGTTTTGCCTCTTGTAATATTTGCCGCAGATCCTTCAATGGGTTTTTTCACAACCTCAGTCAATTCAAGTAAAAAACCCCTCAATTCATTTAATAATGTGTCTATCTCAATCGATTTTTCAACTATGGATTGACCAACACTCTCCGTTTCAGCACTTAAATTTGTAATCTCTTTAAGATTTACAATGATGCTATTTGAATTATTTGATATTGCATAAAAGACAGAAGAGATACTTTGGAGAAAGAGATTTATTTTTTCAATTATTACTTGAGTTGAATTTATATTCTCTTCAATTTTAGGAACATTCTTTTGTATATGGTTCTGTAATCGATTTATATTTTCATAAATTGTCATGAATCCCTCAAATTCATTCGGATCACGAGAAGATTCAATTCGAGAATACATCCCAATAACCTTCATAGACTTTAATATGCTTTTAAGAAAGTTAACTATACTGTTAATTTGTTCATAATCCTCAATAAATTTCTGTATGGCGTTGTTTGAGTATACAATTTTTTTCTCAATTTCATTAAGCTGAGAAATAAGCTTACCTAAAGCCTGTGACATATAATTTGACGTATTGTTATTGTTGACTGACTGTTCTTTCACAATCGTAGTGGTTTTTTGTAACTCAGCTGATTCAGATATTATTGAGTCACAAAAAGCGACACAGCTTAAAGAAAATTCTAATTGACTCTTTGATTTAGTATTCACACCCTCAGCTGTTTGCCATATTGAAGAGGATTGAGAATGAATATGATCAATTATTTCCATATAGTCCTTGCTAGCGTTATATGCTGAGATTACCTCCTGTGTTTTTAATTGAAGATCCTCTCCGGCTTTTATAACATTTCCAGAACCCGTGATCGCTCCAATTGCATCTGTATCCATCTGACCTACTTTTTCGTTTATATCTTCAAGCATCATTTTCTGGTCATTTATTTTTTCCGCTGATGTATTTACCTTTAACATCAACTCATTAACCGCATTTTTCTGTTTATCAAGTATGTCCGTAAATTCTATGAAGTTTTTATGGCCCTCAGTAATATCATTTAGAATAATTGAATTTTCATTGATCAATTTTCCAATGCCATCGATAATCGGGTCCACAACATCTACTATGCTAATTAGGTTTTGATTAATAAAATTCGACATCTCATTTAATTTGTTGGCAAGGACATCGAATACCTTTGCATTATGCGAATATTTGCTAGATTCAACTGATGCATTTATCGCTAATAAAAAAATCTCTTCTGTATCGTTCTTAATCTCTTCGATTATATTATTCAGATTATCTATCTCACTTTCAAGGGTATTCAATGTCTTCTTAATATTATCGAGATTTAAAAGAATATCTGAAAAATGTTCAACATTTGATTTAAATTCCCCTGAATTGCTATCAATGCCATTATATGAGGATTTTAGATATTGGAGTATTTCCCCAAATTTTGTTTTCAGGGTCCCGCTCTCTTCAATCAATTTTTCAATTAATGATAGACTATTTGAGGTAATACTCTTTCTCTTATGCGAATCACTATTCACATATCTTGCTGTCTCCGTTATCTCATTAACAATGGTTGATATGCCTTCTATTATTTTTTGGACATCACTCATAAGCAATCCAATCTTCCTTTATTTATTAAAATATATGCTTAATCAATGCTTCTCCTGATCTAGAAGATTTTTTAGATAATCTTCTAGAATTTGTCCATTTTTAATATTCTTGCCTGAACCCTCTATTGGATATTTGGTTGCTTCAGTCATAACCCCAACTTCCTTTGCTGTGCTGTCGTAATATTCAATTTCCTTTTCTGTAGATTTTACCGCTTTATCCTCAATCTCATTATTGAGATGGCTGCTGTCAGCCATATCATAGTTTAGGGAACTCACATTCTTTATGTCTTTACAGGCTATTTTTACATTGATCATAATTCGATTAATTAATTCATGAATATCGCCGTTATATTCCATCTTATCAAGCGACTCTTCAATCTGAAGATATTTCTTAAACTTAAGCGATAGTATTACGGTAAGAACAGTAATGTATTGAAGATTCTCTTCAAAAATTCTATGTTTCTCTACAACCATATCCCTTAATGAGATTGAATCTCTGTGCAGTTGCTTAGTAAAGTTATTTACCTTTTCTGCAAACTCATATTGTGATGATGAACTCTTATTTACATCAACAGCGATATTCCATCCCTTTCTTGCCTCTTTGATGAGATTATTCAATTCAGAGAGATTATTATCCTCAATCAATTGCTGAACATTTTGAAATTTCTCCACCATTTGCAGACCGCGTTCCAAATTAGAGGATGAACCCTTGATAGCCTTCTTTGCATCCTGAAGGCTAATTTTTGTTATCTCCTTTAATGTTTTTAGAGAATCCTGCTGTAATTGTTTGCACATTAAGATCTTATCATCTATAAGGATTATTTCATTATCCATTTTAATTATTTTCTGGATATTTGATAAGGCATCATCTATCGCTTCAGACAGATAGTTAATTTTTGATATGCAGTCTTCAATAATATCAGCATTAATGGAAACACTCTTCTTCAGATCATTAATCATATCAATTTGCTCATTGATGTTTGACTTGAGAATTACGCATGTATTCAATACAACGTTATCTTGGTCTCTCATTATAATATTCGTATTTGCAACTGTTTCAAGGTCTTTCTTTAAGACCTCACCAATCTTTAGGGATTTATCGATATATTCCATAGCTTTCTCAGAGCATGCTTTTCTTGTCTTTGAAGATTCATTTACCTTTTTAGCTATAGAACCGAATTCATCAGCCTTCTCTCTTAAATTTTCGAATATTTGATGATTCATATACTCACCTCTGTTTCTTTTTAGTTACAATAACTAATTATAGCATCCGCCATTTTATTCAATGGCAATATTTCATCCACACCGCCAAGTTTAATTGCCTCATGAGGCATACCAAAGACAACGCATGTCTCTTCATCCTGGGCTATGGTTTTTATTCCAGCATTATGCATCTCCATCATACCAGCTGCTCCATCATCACCCATGCCGGTCATAATAATGCCAAGAGCATTTTTCCCAGCTACCTTAGACACAGATCGAAAAAGGACATCAACAGAAGGTCGATGACGGGATACACGTGGTCCGTCTTTGATTTGAACATATAAATTTTTACCCTTTATAGAAATAAGCATATGGCGATTACCGGGTGCGATTATTGCACAGCCATTTCGAACCTCATCGCCATCCTTTGCCTCTTTCACTTCAATGTCACAGAGCCTATCTAAACGTTGAGCAAAGGCATTGGTAAACTTCTCTGGCATATGCTGAACGATAACTATGCCCGGTGAACTACTAGGTAATGCTTTTAACACGTTCTCTATCGCGTTAGTGCCACCTGCTGATGCCCCTATCGCTACAAATTTTTCCTTGCTGGTTACAACACTTTTCTCAGCTCGTGGAGACAGTATAACATCAGCAGTAAGTTTAGGAGGAGCCGATAATTTCTGACTGGACTTTAGCGTTAGTCTACTTACCTTTGCATTGTAGGCTGATCGTACAGCATCCGTGATTGTAACAATAGACTCATTGAGAAAGTCCTTTATTCCAACCTTTGGTTTTGTAATAACTTCAACAGCGCCTGATGAGAGGGCCTCCATTGTGATCTCTGCATCCTTTTCAGCAAGTGTTGAACATATGATTACAGGAGTAGGTCTATCCCTCATTATCTCCTTTAAGAATGTTATGCCATCCTTGCGAGGCATTTCTATATCTAAAATCATCACATCAGGCCATTGATTCTTGAGATGGTGCATCGCAATAATGGGATCATGCGCAGCAGCCATCAACTCCATATCTGGGGTTGAGTCGATAATTTCGCCAATAACCTTGCGAACCGAGGCGGAATCATCCACAATCATTACTTTTATTTTTTTTTCCATTTTTGAATATTAAAATGTTGCTCCAGCAACTTCTCTCATAACTTCTTTAGATATTTCACCTTTGCTTTCGATTGATTGTAAGTGTTGAATAAGAATTGGCACATCAAGTATTAAAGCGACCTCTCCAGTGCCCAGTATTGTTGCACCTATAGCCCATTGAAGTTTTCTAAAGATTTTACCCAATGGTTTGATAACCGTTTGAAATTCTCCGATCAGCTTATCCACTACCAGGCCAATCCTTCTCTGATTATATTCGACGACAACAATATTCTCACGCTCTTTTTTCCCTTCAGTAACATTAAAAAAATCCCGAAGCCTTAAAAAGGGAAGAATTTCTCCCCTTAAATTCAGAAAGTTATACGCATCGCTTCCGCTGATATCCTCGGCTGTTATTTCTGAACACTCTATCACCATGTCCAATGGCAATACATAAAAGACACTGCCTACCTTAACCATAAAACCATCAATAATGGCTAAGGTTAGTGGTAGATGAATTCTCATTGTAGTGCCAATCCCTTCTTTGCTATCAATAGTGATATTGCCCCTTAAGGATTGTATATTCTTCTTTACAACATCCATACCTACGCCACGTCCTGATATGTTGGTAACCTTTTCAGCAGTAGAAAATCCAGGCTCAAAAATTAGTTGATATAATTCATTGTCAGATATATCCTGGCCAGGTTGTATCAGACCTTTTTCAATAGATTTATTCAGTATCTTTTCTCGATTAAGTCCGCCACCATCATCACTAACCTCAATTATAATGCTTCCTGTTCCATGATATGCGTTTAATAATATGGTCCCCTGAGGTTGCTTACCCTTTTTTACTCTATCCTCCGGTGTGCCGATTCCATGATCCACTGCATTTCGCACCAGATGCATTAGTGGGTCATTGATCTTCTCAATCAGGGTTTTGTCTAGTTCTGTCTCACCACCATTTATTATAAGTTTAATTTCCTTCCCCCTCTCATGACTCAAATCTCTCACAACGCGTTCAAATTTTCTAAATGTATCTCCGATTTGAACCATCCGCACATTCATCGTGCTATCTCTAATATCCTCGATCAATTTGGACATCTGTAAAACCGATTCTAATAATTCTGTATCTCCCAGCTTTTCTGATAGCTGTTTAACGCTTGCGCCTGTAATAACGAGTTCGCCAACATAATTGATTAAGTGATCAAGCTTTTCAGGATCTACACGTATAGAACGTATATTCTTCTTTACCTGTGTCTGTTTCTCAAGGGCAGCATTTACTACAGATTCCTGTACCATCTTTTCTTCTACAACAATCTCGCCTAGTGGTTTTTTTTGATCTTCATCCGAAACCTTGTTTAAGGCCTCCTGCAATCGAATCGCCTCTTCAAGCTCCAATTCAGTCAATGTGCCGATCTTCGTTAGAATCTCTCCGATACGCTGGGGGGTCTCAGGCAAATTCTGAATAAGCTCAACATACTCAGATATTGAACTCTTTGGAGAAAGAATTCTCAAGGTACAATCATCAATCAGAAATTCAAAAGCATCCTCTAATATTTCTTTATCCACATTGCCCTTGAAATCGATCTCAAATCCCAGATAACAACTCTCAGGATCAATCTCTTCCAAAGTTGGAATTCTATCACATACGGTTATAATGTTAACGATCTCGCCTATCTCTCCAAGGTATTTTATAAAGGGCATTGGATCCAATCTGTTTCTAAAGACATCTTCACCAAACCTTATTGATATATGCCAGCATTCATTTAAAACCTGTTTCCCATCTGATTGAAGGGTGTCAGTTGATAATTCCGGCCTTTTAGATGTGTTGCTATCAGATAATTTCGATGAGGTAGATAGATATGTATTCAATTTTTGATATAAAGATTCACCAGTTTCAGTCATCTCTTTATCAAGCACGTTGTCCTTTGAGTCCTCAAAAAGAACCACTAACTTATCAACATAATCATGACATTTCAGAAGAAGAGCAATAAGATCACTATCAACCTGTATTAAACCCTTTCGAACATCATCTAACATATTTTCTACTATATGTGTAAACTTCTCTATCTCAACAAAACCAAACATCCCAGATGCGCCCTTTATTGTGTGAATTGCCCGAAATAATGAATTAATGGATTCTTCATCACTGATATCCTTTTCAAGCTGCAAAAGAGAACTTTCCATCTCATCAAGCATTTCCCGGCAATCCAGAAAAAAAGCATTGATTGCATCCTGCATGTCATATTTTTTCTTTGATCCCATACATTCCTCTCAAAAATTAGTAGGATTCACCAAACAGATTAAATATATTTTCAACTTCCTGACTTGTATCCAAAATCTTAAATGGGATATCTCTTCGCTGAGATTCTATTTTAGCAAGAAGCAAAAGTTGAAATCCAGATGTATCAATTTTACTAACCATTGAAAGATCAATATTTATCTCATTACAATCAGTAAGATACTCGATTAGTGCATTTTTTATTTCACCTGCTGAGTATATCGTCATCTCTCCTTCTATAGCCATTGAAGTCTTCTTGGAATCATCACTCTTAATATGTATATCCATCTCCCTCGCTCCCCTCCTTGCTATAAATGAAAGGTCTATTCGTGTATCCAACCTTATAACATTAATTTTTTTACTGCGCTGATAAGTTGTTCATGCTTAAATGGCTTAACCAACCAGGCCTTTGCCCCAGCCTTCTTCCCCTCTGCCTTTTTATCTTCACCAGATTCAGTTGTTAACATTATCAATGGAGTAAATTTATAAGACGCATAGGCTTCATCGCTAGTTAACTTTTGAATAAAGGTAATCCCATCCATATTCGGCATATTAACATCACATACTATCATATCTACATGCTGGCCATCTAACTTATTCAATGCGTCCACCCCATCTTCAGCCTCAACAATATCATATCCCTCCTCCTGTAGCGTAAATCCAACAGCCTGACGAACAGATTGTGCATCGTCAACTACTAAAATTGTCTTTCCCATAACGATACTCCTATTGAAAATATAATCGTTATTTATGAAGCGATATAATAAATCTCTCCATTCTTTATATTTTTAAACTCCAATTATTTACAATTTACAAGATATCGGTTCTAATTTTGATCGATAATAGAAATAGTCTTTGAATACGAAAGGTGAACAATTCATATATTGTTATTTAAATAATTTCATATTATTTCATCCTACCAAAACTCCATCTCATCCAATTTGTTTACTATTATATTGCTGAAGAACTAAGACATCAGGAATAACTAGCGCTGCCTAATAACATCAATGTGTTCAGGTCTGTATCAGATTCTCCAAAATTGGAGATATCATCGATATTCAGTACCCTATTGAGATTCAGCAAGATTACAAATTTATCATCATCTATCTTTCCAATACCGCTGATGAAATCTGATCGTATTTTAGCTCCAAATCCCATTGTGCTCTCTATATCATCTGGAAGAATATCAACAACAGCATTGACAGCATCGATCATTGCTCCTACAAGAATTATTTCACCCTCATCCTCAACTTCAATCATAACAATGCATGTACGCCTTGTTATTTCATTCATATGATTATAAAATCTCATTGAAAGGTCAATTACAGGCACGACCTCTCCTCTCAGGTTTATCACTCCTTTAATATATTCCGGGACTAAGGGTATTTGGGTTACACTGCTAATTTGATTATATTCTATAACCTCTCTAATATTGTTAACCTTAAAACCATATAATTCATCTCCAAGATGAAAGGTTAGATACTGTTCAATATCATTTTCGCATTGCGTTGCTTCTTCAGATCGCTCCTTCTCCATAGCCCCTCCATCAATAATTATTACGCTTAACAATGACTATATTATTAGACGATTCTCAATTCATATCAATATGCTATTCCAATAATGCAGTATTGAGGTTAGAATAAGGTTCTTCCTCAATCGTATCTGATTGCATTGCAATATTTCCTGCAGATGAAGATGCATCTGACCCTGTCTCGGTCTTAAAGAAACCCATCAGTTCCTGCATTGCAGAGGCCTGATCACTTAGAAGCTCTGCTGTTGATGAGAGTTCTTCAGAGGATGCCGCATTCTGCTGTGTTACTTCATTCAACTGTTCCATGCCGCTGCTTATCTGCCCTATTGCAGAATCCTGTTGTTCTGATGCACTAAAAATATCCTGAACAAGATCTGCAGTCTTCTTTACATTTGGCACAATCTCATCGATTAGCCCCCCGGCTTTCTCTGCACGAATAACACTATTTGATGCCAGCCCACCTATCTCTTGAGCCGCCAGTTGGCTCTTCTCAGCGAGTTTCCTCACTTCCACTGCAACAACGGCAAAACCCTTTCCATGTTCCCCGGCCCTCGCTGCTTCAATGGCAGCGTTAAGCGCTAAAAGATTAGTCTGATATGCAATATCCTCAATAAGGTTTATCTTCTCAGCAATATCTTTCATGGCTTTCACAGCATCGCGAACAGCCTCTCCCCCGTTTTCGGCCTGCTTGGAGGTATCTTGAGCCAAAACATCAGTATTCTTGGCATTATCAGCATTCTGTGAAACTGTTGCTCCAATCTCTTCCATGGATGAGGTGATCTCCTCCACATTTGCCGCCTGCTCATTCGAACTCTGGCTCAAGCTCTGAGAAGTTGCCTTAATTTGTTCTGAGGCACTGGCAAAAGTATGCGAACTCATTTTAGCTTTTGTAATTATATTTCTAATTTTTGTGATAAACTTGTTAAAATTCGATGACAGTTCTCCAATCTCATCGCTAGTTTTTACCTCTAATTGCACAGTTAGATCGCCTTCACCCTCAGCAATATCTTTTAAGCTTGCTGTAACCGTGCGCAAGGAACTCGTTATTGATCGTACAATAAATATAGAAATTGATAAACAGACTGCTATTAATACAATACAGATAATCCATAAAGCCTGTTTTACAAGAGTAGTGGAATATTTTGAAAACTCAGCAATTGCTTCAGAAAACTTTATTGGAATATCGGCTAATTCCTTTTCAACCTTACCTATTTCATTGATTATCTTCATTCTCTTTATAGTATTCTTCTCTCTGAAGATATTTCCTGCCAACTCCTCATACCTTTCAGAGGCCTGCCTAGCTTCTGCAATTGTTGAGATCAGCTTTTTCACAATCTCATTACCGGAGAGTAGCTTGAGTCTACTGACCATAATATGTGCCGTTTCATTACTGATCTCTGCAAAAGTACTATCAATTATATTTGCAGCATCATCAGCTGAGTTATTTGAGACTACATCAGGAAGTGTTGAAAATATCATCTCATAAGTATTGGCGATATTAAAATATTCCCAGAATTCAGGTATATAATTTCTGCTTTTAGTCTGTAAATATTTATACATGCTATTTTTCGCGCCAATTAAAGCTACAGTATGTCCCCTTTCCATCCTCACAATGTCAGTTGCCAAACTGAGGGTGTTGGCAAACCATATTGCAGAAAGCACCATTACTAACGCCATTAAAGACATCACTCCAACAATAGTATAAATTTTGCTTCCTATGGTGCCAGTAAATAATAATTTTATCCTTCCCCAAATGCCATCCTTTAAGATTCTCATATCTCCTTCGCCTCCTTAAATTGTATTAATAGATATATAGACTATCATATTAACTTTTATACATAATTCCTCATCTTCCATCCATCTTTATGGGGATTCATGTATATTATTAGTGGCATTTCCCTCCCTCCAAAGATTAAGAGAGATGGCATACATTGTTACATATCAATTAATAAATACGATTTTTTCGACAAATTTGACATCCAAGTGATAAATTAAATTATAACCGAATTTTTTTGAAAAAAAAAGAGAAAAATTAATTCATTATATTAAAAATATTTACTTAACAAATTAATCGTATTATGCCCCTTTAATTATAGCATTTGATCAGAGACACAATCCATCCCTCTAAATTGATTACTATCTTTTAGGTATCTTTTTATTTGAATGCGAAATGATATTTGATTGCAATGTCACATTACTCTCTAATAATTTATAATCTGAATCAGTAACAGGCATATCTCTACTCAATAACACTTTCGAGGTTTTGTTTCCCATTGGAGAAGATAAATTTCTTCCTATTCTAAAGTAACCTATGATTTTAAACAACCTCGCTGCATGTGTGGATATGTCATGTGTAGAGGATGCAACTTTCTCAAAGTATGCTATATTCTGATGTGTAAGCTGTCTTAAGCGTTCAATGCTGTAATTAATTTGCTGAACATTTATATTCTGATGTTTTGAAGCATCAGAAATAACCTGAACAAGCTTCGCTGTCTCTTGGATGTTTGGACCAATCTCACCAAAAAGCTTCCCTGCTCTTTCCGCTACTGACACACCCTCTATTGCAAGCGTGCTGATATCTTTAGCCGCTAGTTTGCTCTTCTCTGCAAGCTTTCTAACCTCCGATGCGACAATGGAGAAACCTCTTCCATGTTCACTCGCTCTTGCAGCCTCAATTGCTGCATTTAACGCTAGTAGGTTTGTTTGGCTTGCGATATCTTCAATTATATCTATCTTCTTTGTTATCATCCTCATGGTATCAAGGGTATCCCCTATCGCTTTGCCCCCATCCATTGCCTGCAAGGCTGTCATTTGGGTTATATTATCAGTATTTTTTACATTTTCTGCATTCTGTGAAATTATAGTTCCTATCTCCTTCATGAATACCCTTATCTCTTCAATGCTGGTTGTTTGATCACCAGCACAATGACTCAAATCCTTTGTTGTAGTACTTATACTATTTGTGGAATCTGTCAGAGCTTTAACTGTCTCAACAATCCCTCTTATCACCTTTGAGAACTTAACAATCATATCTCTCATAGAAGATGCTAATTGACCAATTTCATCCTTGCTGTTTATATTTATATCAACTGACAGATCTCCCTTAGCAATATTTTGTGCATATTTCTGACTAGACTGAATAGACTTAACAATCAACCTGCTTGTATATATGATTATTAATAAAAATAATGACATCCCAACTAATAGAATTATTGTTCCTTTGTAATATAGGGCATTTATTTCCTGTTGAGCATTGTCTAAATTAAAACTCGATCCAACAATCCAGCCCCATGGGTCATATGCCTTAACAAAAGACACTATTGGCACAGTTTTATGCCTCTCATTAAGCCATTGTCCCTTATATTCAACAAAGCCACTTCCATTTTTTTTACATATTTTTACTATTTCAATATAGACACTCTTACCATCAGTATCAGCTATATTAGATAAATCCTTCTTATATAATTTATTATTATAGGGATGCATTATCATTTTAGGATGATAATCATTGATCCAGAGAAAATCGTTTCCATCTCTACCAAACCTAGCGCTCTTAAGTAACTCTTTAGCAATTATTTTTGCTGCTATAGGGGTAACAAGCCCCCTCCCCTGTCTTTCGTTATATTTTTCTAATGTACAAATACCCAACTCCACTACTCCCTTTATCCTTGCCTTCTTCTCATCTATAACTTTTTCTTTTACTAAGGGGAGCAAATAGCAGATATAAAACACAATAAAAGATAGTATTATTGATATTACCGGGATTAGTAGTTTGTTCATTAGTGTCATATTCTTCAATGACAGCTTCATAAAAACATATACCTGTATTATAGTTTATTGAGTGGTTGTTTTATATTCATAGGAATGAAATATACTTAATAATCTAACGTAATGTTATACATAAAGATTAAGCAGTATATGCAATCTCAGGAATCGCTTCTTTCTCATTGGTTTCATCTAAAATTTGTTTTTCAACATTGAAGGATGCTACAACCTTCTGCAGAAAAATTGAATGTTCCCGTAAAACATTAGATGTTGCAGATAGTTCTTCAGAAAATGCTGCATTCTGTTGCGATACCTGATTTAACTGATCCATCCCGTTGTTTATCTGATTTACTCCTGTATCCTGCTGTTCAGATGCAGAAGTAATATCCTGTACAAGATCAGCAGTCTTTTTAATGCTTGGAACAATCTCTTTCAGTAGATTTCCTGCTTGCTCAGCAACATCAACACTTGCACTTGCTAAACTGCTGATCTCCTTAGCTGCTGTTTGACTCTTTTCAGCAAGTTTTCTTACTTCCCCAGCAACTACCGCAAAACCCTTACCATGCTCTCCTGCCCTTGCCGCCTCAATAGCTGCATTCAGCGCCAATAGGTTGGTCTGAGAGGCTATGTCTTCAATAATACTGATCTTCTCTGTAATTTTTCTCATTGCAGCAACTGTCTCCTCTACTGACCTACCTCCCTCTTCCGCTTGCTTAGAGGTCTTTTGCGCTATCTGATCAGTACTCCTAGCATTCTCTGTGTTTTGTGAAATGGTAGCTCCAATCTCTTCCATTGATGATGATATCTCTTCAATGTTAGCAGCTTGTTCGCTTGCGCTCTGGCTAAGGCTTTGAGCTGTTGAATTAATCTCTTCAGTGGAATTTGATAACTGATTAGCAAAATTTATAAATTCCGAAATCACTTTGTGCATATTGCTAACAAAATTATTCATACTTGCTGATAAACTTCCCATTTCATCATCAGAATGAAAATCTATCCTTTTAGTCAAATCTCCATTCCCCAGAAACCTCACCGCTTTTTGCATTATTAAAATCGGATCATTAACAACTCTATTGATTGACTTCATCGCTAAAAATGCAATCAGGACTCCAAAGGTTGATAAGACGGCCAATCTCCAGGTAATGGAAGCGATGTCAACCAACATAAACCCAAGAAATACAGCTATAATTACTGTAGGGAGTAAAATAAATAATAATTTTGTAATAATAAACCATTTGTATTTAACATATGATAATGTGATTATTACAGCACTTATAATAACAAAAACACTTCCCATTATTAAATAATCCTTCATTATTTCTTCTCCTTGTTATATAAAACTATTATGCTAATATTTTGTAATTAAATTTTGTATAAATAGTGTTCATGTTTAATTGCTTACAACATTGATTTGTATTATTGTTTAGAGTTCTTAATAAGATAATTAGTTTTTTCATTTATTTGTTATATGATTATAAATGCTTAGTTAAAAAAAATCAAAAAAAAAATATTTTATTATTTGAACCCATTATCTCTCATTTACATGAATAATCTCAATCTTTTAGTTAGGGATTTTTTTTGCTTGCAACTGAAAGGATCGATATTATAGTGATAAAAATTATTTAATTCGTCTTTTCACTTAAATCCTCAAATCCTTGACAACATAGATACTAAGCGTAGAAGCAGAGTATCAAGGTAACATAATTATTTTAATTGGGAGGTTTATAATGATTTGGTTATTAAAAAAAGCACTATATCGGCTCTTTCATGGAGTGGGAAAAGTAATCTTACCAATTGTTCCAATGCCTGTACCGGAGTTACACGCTGGAGCAGGATCAATAAAAGGGTTACCTGAAATCATACTAGCAAAGGGGATTAAGAACGTTTTGTTAGTAACGGATAAGGGGATTATGGATACAGGGCTTCTAGAAGTATTGTTTACTGGACTTAAAGAAAAAAATATTACCTATACAATTTTTGATAAGGTTCAGCCCAATCCGACTATTGATAATATTGAAGATGGGCTAGAGCTTTATCTTGAAAAGAACTGCCAGGGTATTATTGCTTTTGGTGGTGGTTCGCCAATGGATTGTGCCAAGATTATTGCAGCCCGATTTGCTAATAGGAAGCGTCCAGTTATTAAAATGAGGGGATTGTTTAAAGTAGGTATTGGTAAAAAATTACCACCTCTATTTGCAGTACCCACAACAGCCGGAACAGGTTCGGAGACCACCGTGGCTGCTGTAGTAACCGATGCTTCATCATGTGAAAAATTCGCTATAGCCGATTTTAAGTTAGTGCCACCAGTAGCAATTTTGGATCCGGAATTAATGCTTGGATTGCCACCTCATCTAACTTCAACAACAGGCATGGATGCATTAACTCATGCTATTGAAGCATATATTGGTTTGAATGGAAGTAAATTCACAAATGAGAATGCGGAAAATGCCACCAGAATTATATTTGATACTTTAGAGGATGTATATAAGAATGGTTCCAATCTTGAAAAACGCAATGATATGGCGCTAGCTTCATTTTACGCTGGTGCAGCTTTCACACGAGCATCAGTTGGTTATGTACATGCTGTGGCTCATAACATGGGCGGACTTTATGGTGTTCCGCATGGCTTGGCAAATGCAATAATTTTACCTTACGTGCTAGAATTTTATGGAAAAAAAGCTGAAAAAAAATTGGCCAAACTTGCTATTGCCGCAAAGATTGGGAATGAAGGTGATTCGAGGGAAGAATTATCACTCAAATTCATTGAAAGAATAAAGATGATGAATAAAAACATGAACATTCCAACAACCGTTAAAGAGCTGAAAGAGAAAGATATTCCATTAATTGCTGAACGTGTGTTATATGAAGCTCACCCATATTATCCCGTACCTAAAATGATGAATAAAAAGGAATGTGAAGACTTTGTGAGACAATTACTACCATAATCATCTAATTTGAAAATCACAATTTCTGATAGGCAGTTGAATATACAAGTACTGAATTCAGTAATAATTTACTGTTATTACACATCATTTTTATATGAGTAATGTATTTATGACGAATAGATCTGATCCCTTTCTAAAATATGAAGAGATTAAAAAGGCGGCAAAAATTATCAAAGGAGGAGGCCTGGTATCCTTCCCAACTGAGACCGTATATGGACTTGGTGCTGACGCTTTAAATCCCATGGCTGTAGCAAGGATATTTGAGGTTAAAAATCGCCCCTACTTTGATCCCATAATCATACATGTAGCCTCTCCATCTTCATTTGAAGCGCTTACGGATAATTTTAACAAGATAGCTCAAAGACTTGTTAAAAAATTTATGCCTGGACCCCTTACAATTGTACTTCCAAAATCCAAAATTGTTCCAGACATTGTTACTGCCGGTCTCCCAACAGTAGCAATCCGTATTCCTTCTAACAGGATTGCACTTGAACTAATCCGGGAATCTGAAACCCTGATAGCGGCTCCCAGCGCCAATCCATTTGGATATCTTAGCCCTACCAGGGTTGAACATGTAAAAAAACATCTTGGAGACCAAATAGATATGATTCTCGATGGGGGTGAGTGCACTGTAGGTATTGAATCAACAATAATAAAAATAGATGAATCTGAATCCCTTTTATTGAGATTTGGTGGCTTACCACTTGAGGAAATTGAAAAGGTGGTTGGGAAGATACGAATACCAGAGATGGATAAGATAATACCAGAATCACCAGGTCTACTACCTTATCATTATTCACCAAAAACACCACTGAAAATAATTGAAAATATCGATACTATTAAGCCTAATGGCAGAAGAATAGGAATTTTAGCCTTTAAGGCTCTGCAAAATAACCTTCCCAATGCAAATATAGAAGTCCTTTCCCCTAACGGTGATCTGAGAGAGGCAACGGCTAGATTATTTCCTCTTCTCCACAGATTGGATGCATCAGGGGTTGATATAATCTATGCTCAATCAGTGCCAGAAGTAGGTCTTGGAAGAGCGATCATGGATAGGTTACAAAGGGCTTCAAATTCCAATTTTTGATTCTTATAGTAAAGTTAGCCACTCGATTCGATTAAATAAGTGATAATGTGAAAAAGAACGCTGCTTTCATTTATGCTGAATAGATCTAAATGTAGTGTAAATGTGTAATATTGATTCACAATAATATGTATTATTGTGAATTTTTCTAAATTTTTTGTACAATTTTTCCCTTTTTTTCTATAAAAAATTGGTTTTTTAAATTGACACGTACACCATGTTTATATTATATTGTATACACTTATATGACTTTGTATGTCAATTTAGGGTAACCCCAAACCCTGGCCTCAAGTAGCAGCTTGGGGCTTTTTTTTATTCTCCGATAATTTTCAGTCTTTCATACACCCTTACCTGCCTTGTGAACTATAATGAAATCTCATATAGCGTTTAATGCGACAACCATGATAACGCGATCTTTAAACCGATTAACAAGTTTTAGTTTTACTCTCTAAATAAATGATGTTTAGGGTATTTTTTTTTTGTTAAAAGTATTCTAACATACTATTGTCCTGTAAAATCAAGAATATATTTATAAGAGATTCCTCGGAGAACATCTTCCAATGCCTTCTGTACTTTTTCAGGAGTGATAATCTCCTCAATAAGATATTCAAATAGTATGGAAAATTTATTTAAGTAATGAATTGCTTGGTACATGTTTTTTCGTGTAAGTCCATATGAGCCATAAAGTACATTTTCTTTATAATGTGTAAGATTTATCCGGTCGCTTCCAATCAACTGATTCTTATTGAGTCCGCTGAAAAATGAAAAGCGACCTCCTTTAGCAAGTTTATCTATTCCTAATTCAAAAGCAATGGGATCAGGACATGCATTTATAACGACATCAAATTCACTCTCATCTATATTCTTTACACAGGGGACACCAATGAATTCGAGAAAAGGTGTTATTTTATCAATTTTTTCCTCATTTTTTTCAATAACAATAGGACTGACCATCATTTCCTTTGCAATCAATGCAGTAATTATTCCCAAGGTACCGCCGCCATAAATGATAATTCTTTCATCCCTGTTAAGATTTACCTTGTTTAAGGCATGAAACACACATCCTACAGGTTCGGCAAAAGTCCCAATTTGCAGGGGAATGCTTATCGGAAGTGGGATCAGGCTCTCTTCTTTAACATGAACATAATCTGAAAAACCACCATCATGATGGAATCCTGTGATCTTCATCTCATCGCATAGATTTTCACGATTGCTTTTGCAATAACGGCATGTGCCGCAACAGTCACCAGGCCAGACTATGTATTTTCCCCCGAGTGAATCGGCAACTACCATTTCATGACCTAATACCCTTGGTAATACGAGATCTCTATGACCTTGGTCCCACATCTTGGCGTCAGTTCTACAAATTGCGCAGTATTGAACCTTCAGCCATTTGTAACCAGCCAAATTAGTCTGTTTCTCATCATCCTGGAGTATGAGATTCCTTAAGTCCTTTAATATCAATCTCATTTTGTTTGCCAAAATTATAAGAATACGCTTAAAGTAATTTCTGAATATTACAATCAGAAAAATTTCTATTTAATATTAAGCGATTAAGAATAATCCCTAGATATTACATGGTTCTTCACTAATTGTAAGTTTATAAAGAGAAGCGTCTTCTTCTCCGATTTTTATTAAATTATCGATATGCGATCTTACAGTATCTATTTTATCAAGAGGATATACGCTTGCCTTGTCAATATGACATTTATGATATTCACCATCTTTTATGCAAAAATAATCCTCTTTACTTTTTATTACCAAAAGTACCATAAAAATGCCCCACTAGATTAACTGATTTAGTCTTTTAATTCCTTTTACCGGATCTCTGTTTTGTAAGGATACCCAGCTTTCAAGTGTTTTAATGGCTGATCCATTATTGATAGTCTCGGACGCTTTATCAATTCCTTCGAATATATCTGCAGATTTATCTGATATATAATAGATTAAACCAGCATTTAAAACCGCTGCATCACGTCTAGCACCATTTTGATTGCCGGATATAATCCTTATAAATGTCTTAGCTTCAGACTCAATATTCTGGGATGGTATAAGCATATTTGGATCATATATTTTCAGATTATAATCAGTTGGTCTAAAATAATATTCATGGATACTCCCATCTTCTTTTAGTTCAGCACATTGAGTTGTTCCGCATACCGATGCTTCGTCCATTCCCTTGTCAGAGCCTTCAATTTCTCCATAAATAACCAACGCCCGGTTATATCCTATTTTATTCATAACTTGAGCAACCGGCAGTATCATTTCCTTTGAATACACCCCTCTTACAGCTAACCGAGGAGATGCTGGATTTGCTAATGAGGCGGCGATATTCAGAGTTGATCCAAATGCAATTTTTGAGAGGATTCTACCTAATGCATTTGGATGTATCTCAGGGCTCATCCCATTAAAAAGGCCAATTCCTGCCTTCTCAATACTCCTGGCAACGATGTGTGCGCTGCATTCCACATCCACACCAAGAATTTCTGCAATATCAACTGTACCGCATACAGAAGTAATGCCTCTTGCACCATGCTTGGCCATTTTAACACCACCTGCCGCAGCAAGTATGGATGCGGCAGTGCTGATATTAAAGGTTTTAAATGAATCCATTCCTGTACCGCAGTTTTCAACAATAGATGTGTTATCATCAATAGATACATGGATAGTATCAAGTTCATAGATCGCTTCCCAGCATCCAGCGATCTCTTCAGGGGTTTCCCCTTTTGCTGTTAGTGCAGATAGAAATGCTCCCTGCTGCATTTCCGTTACCTGGTTAGAGATGATTAGATTAAATGTGCCCTTTGCTTCCTGATATGAGAGGTCTTCACCCAGAATGATTCGATTTATGATACTGCCAAATTCTTTATCATTTTCTGTTAACATAATTCTCTCCAGTCCATATGAGATTATATTCCACCGTTACATAAGTTAGCAATTCACTATTATTTTTGAATCGCTTATTCACCAATGCATCGGCATTGCAATTGTGCCATTAAGCAATGGGCATTACAATAGTATAGAATTCATTATATTAGAGTAGATTTGCTAAGATAGAAAATGGATAGTATAAGGTCAAGATTTATGGAAGTATGTACCAATCCGGTTATAGATTTATCCATTTTCAAGCTACCTAGTATATTCCCATAGCTTAATTATTAATGGATAACTCCCAGTTTGGTATCCCTAGGCCATACAGCTTTTATTATGTATGGATAGTATAAACAGGCAGGCTTTCTGGCTTGCGGATCATTCTAATGATTGCGCCTTCCCAGGATTTCCCAGTGGCTTAAGACAACTTTCGTCCCCGCTTACAGCAATGACTGGCTTGCGATGGATTTTCACCATCTTTCCTCTTAATATTAAAATTATTTAGGAAATAATATAATACACCTGTTTATGACAATAAATAATTTATCTATGGCATTTTTTTGTCAATAATCATTTATTATATTACAGGATTATTGAGTACCTTTTTAACATTAATAGGAAAATTGACGAATCCCACCTTACTTTTTTATAAATAAAGCTATTTGGCTGTTACATCTTACATGCAATTTATTATATAAAATTGATTGACATTATAATTATAACACAATATGCTAATTAAAGTATTGTTATTCATTTTTATTACAATATTCAATTTACATTTATCAGTATAGTCAAAGATATCATCATTAATTAATAGTATGTAGCTGACATTCAAATTGGAGGTATATTTAGATGAGAAATATAATCCTATTTACTCTAATAGCTCTGTTAATAGCTATACCTGGTATTTCACAGGAAGAGAATGCTGAGAAGGGTGAAACCACAACAACGGATAAAACTAAAATCACCATCGGTGATCAGACATATTTTGAAATCACTATTGAGGACTTTGAGAATACAGAATATAACGAGAAGAACATTCATTATTATACTAAATCCATTGAAGAGAAGGCAGGAATAGCAGTTAGGGAAGACTACCCTGCGCCAATAAAAAACTCAAAAAAATATTTAGGTTTAAAGCTTTATGGAAAGCTTGGAAATGTTCTCCAGATTCGTCCTGCAAAAAAATTGTTGATAGACAAATTCTGTAGGTCCATTTCTATATGGATTTTTGGTAAAAACTTTTCAGGTGAGCTATCCATATTGCTGAAGGATGCGGATGGGAATAATCATCGCATAATATTAGGGAAACTTAATTTTATTGGCTGGAGAAAACTTATATTTAGAATTCCTGATAGCATTGTTCAACAAGATAAATATTTAACTAGGGAAAAGCATATAGAGATAATGAAATTAATATATAAACCTGGATCACGAGGCCGTGATCCGGTTTGGCATTATTTCTATATTGATGATATAACAGCTATGGTCCGTGAGAAATATACGGATAGACAGAGTGACGATTGGTAATAGAATTATAATCTGAAGAATTCAAATAAGATCAGGTTTCTGTTTTTGTTGGATTGTGGGATTCTAACTGATGTTGATTGTTGGACTCAGTGTTTTATTTTAATATACTCCATTTCGCCAAGCGAGTGCTCATCCTCTGTAGAATTGAGGCAATATAATCCTCTGGTGATAAAAGCATCATTTTCCATTGGGGGAATTTTACCCAGAATAATATCGCCATCCACTAATAACTTTGCATACCTCTCGCCATCGCTAATAAGATGATACTCATGCCAATCAGAAGTTGATATTGGGATTTTTCTTCCAGATACTTCAATCTCCTCATTATTGAGCTTCAGATAATATGCTATACCATTACCCAAGCTATAGGCAAAGAGCGTAAAGGAATCTCCAGCAATCAGCCTAGCCCTTGATTGTATGACAAAGGAATAGGCAGATAGAACCCTTCGATAAAGACCAGCCGACTTACCCCTGATTGAGTTGAGCCTAATAATCCTCTTGTCTTCATTCACAGAAAAACTAATTGCGCCTTTATCAGCATTTTCAATATGAATCCAGTTCTTTGGGGTATTTGAGTCTATCCAATCTATAAAGTAGTCTTCAAGAGCCCAATCCACAATTGATTTGTCCTTTGGTCGCTTTTTAAGATTTAGGGGAGCTAAAAATTTTCCAAAGACCCACCCCTTCAAACCCTTAAGGTTTGCTACTCTATACCAATAATCTCTAACATCGCCAATCTGAAATGTATCCATTGATTTCTCTAACTGAATTAAATACTCATCTTTTAATAGCCTGCCGATTACCTCCCCCTCGACTCCTGGAGAATTTCTTATGTTGACATTTTCTCCTTTGCATAGATGTATTCTGGTCATTTCAGGACTTGTTGGGTATCTTATCCCATATTCCTCAATGAGATCCTGAAAAAAGGATTCCCTTTCATTTAGATTGATATTTTCCTTATTAAGTCTATTTATAAACATCTTCACTAATTGAGGAAGATTATAGGTATTGGGATATTTGGTTTTATAATTAACAATTGCGTTTATTAGCCTATCTCCCTCTGTGCGCTCAATCTCTTGAAGTAACTCAAAATCCAAATCTTCTATCAATTTGCTTCCCTTATATCCTGAAACAAAATCATGATACAATTTTCCATTTGGGATTATCCTGCTAATCTTCTTATCAATCACAAGCTCAAGTTCCCCGCTGATCCTGTTGTTTATATACTTCAATCTATCCTCAACTCTATTCCTCGCCTTCTCCCTTTTGAAATTGTCGGCAATCTCGGTGGAAAGGATTTTGAGTTCCTCTTCATATTCCCCATCAAGTTCTTCCGCAAGCCTGTTTATGGACTTTACGCTATAGTATAGTATCTTCTCTCTCCCTTCATAATCTGATATTTTTGACAATTTATTTAGTACCTCTAGAGAATCTAAATACTCACCCCTCTCAAAGCTATCTATTGCACTCTCAACATCCTTATCCTTAAATAGAATGAGACTAATAAAGAGAATACAAACACCTGTTAATAAAACAATTATAATAGGTTGTAATTTCATCTTTTATGCATTTCCTGGATTTTTAAATTCTACCGCTAATCATTATCTCAACAAGCCTATGCCCTTCTTCTATGAAGAGTCCTGTTTTTAGGGCTGACCCCTCATTAAAACCAGAGATATTATTTGAAGTGTAAGGATCAACTGATAATCCTCTACTGGATAATATGCAAAAGGGCACAGGATCAGAAACGTGTGTTCTTAGACTAATTGGGGTTGGATGATCAGATATAACAAGCACTGTGTAGTCATCATAATCCTTAAGACCTTCCAGCACCCTTCCAACTACCCTGCTATCAAAGTCTTCAATAGCCATTATCTTATGTTCCAGATTCCCCTCATGACCCGATTCATCAGGGGATTCTACATGTAAAAAAACAAAATTTGACTGCTTTAGGGCCTTTATCGAGGCATCGGATTTGCCCTCGTAATTGGTATCAAGATAACCAGTGACTCCTTCAACATGGATTGGAGCCAGACCCACAGCCCTTCCAATACCATGAATAAGATCAACTGCAGATATAGTATAACCCTTCAGCCCAAATCGTGATTCCAGTGAATCCATGAAAGGCTTCTTACCCCCTCCCCAAAGCCATAGGGAGGTTGGATCCCCCTGAAATCTATCCCTAGAATCCTTTATTAGGTCTGATCCATTGATTATTTTACTATACTCATCCATGATATGTATTAAAAAATCCGCTCCATCACCCTTTGGCAGGTAATTCTTAGTTTTCTCGCCATGTATATCGTGTGGAGGGGTTGTGTCAGCAACTGTATCATAGGGGAAATTTCTCCAAATTAGTATATTTCTATATTTTACTCCTGGATAAATCTCTATATCCTTGAAACTAATACTATTTTTCAATTCCTCTATGATAATCTTTGTAAAATCTGTATCAATGTGACCCGCGCTGAAATCCATCATAATGTCATTCTTATCGATATTAACAAGATTGCATCTAAATGCCACATCCTTGGGCGCCATCTCAATTCCCATATTTAGGGCCTCCAGTGGGGCCCTGCCTGTGAAGTATTTCTTGGGATCATAACCGAATATAGAGAGATTAGCAGTGTCACTCCCAGGCGTCATGCCATCAGGTATGGTCTTTGCCAAACCGATAATCCCGTTAGATGCGATATGATCCATATGCGGCGTAGCAGCAATCTCCAGGGGCGTCCTATTGCCATGCTCCGGAATGGGATAATCTGCCATCCCATCACCTACCAGTATTACTATTTTCCTTTCTAGTTTCAATTATTTCTCCTAACTTAGCCTATACCTTCATATAAATTCCAGAGGATAATCAGAATATTATTTTCACACTGACAAGCTCAGGGAAATGAATTATATTTATCCATTTACGAATAAAATATTACCCAGCAGGAAGCGCGGTTGTTGGCTGCATGAGGTATTGACCTCTTAAGTGATTTTATAAAGAAGCAGTTCTATTAACATATTATAATAAATACTTGCGGAACCTGAGATATTCAGGTATATATCATTCCATTATAAAAATATCTGTAGCCTCTGCATTATGGTCCTTATATCCGGTAAGCATCTCAATCTGATCATTTTTCCAGTAACAGGCTACTTTCCTGATTACTCCCTCAACTTCTGTGTTATAACACCCAGATAGATATAGATCCCCGCCAACACCATGAATAGCATGAACCTTAGCTGCTCCCGGAGCCTGCAGATCTGTAATCTCAATATTCTCTCCAGAAATCTGACAGCAAAAGGCCTTATTCTTCATTGAGTTGTCCTGGTATTGTCCGCATATAAAGACATCATTGGCCGAGACATAGATATCCTTCACACCATGGGACAATGTTTCTATAATAGAATTCTGTTCTCCATTCAACCATAAACCCGCTAATCCGGTTGATCGATTGCTGCTTCGATAATTGGCAGCAATATATACATCATTGCCAGATACATATATTGAATTTGCGAAATTATCGCTATATTCAGGCATCACCAGCTCGATCTCTTCCAGGGGTTCATTATACTTATTATATTTCCAGTAACAGGCCTTCCTCCCGGATCCGTCTGAACGATTCCCTGCAACATGGATAATATCATCAGTGATATAAATCGATTTAGCCAGCGTTGGAAGTCCTGATTTTATGGATCCTGCGAATATGTCTGTTCTCGTAACAGTCTCATTGGACAAGGACCAGTAGCAAGCCACATACTGACTTGAAGCATTACAGTAGTACCCTGATGCATAAACCTTATCCCCATATACAAATACAGAATAGGCCACTGAGTGGCTGTTCTCATCGACCCATAGGATCTCATCATCCCTCCACAGACATGCTGAGACATCACTTCTCTCTCCAGCTCTCTGCGAATCGCCTCCATTATAAGAATATCCTGCAAGATAAACGTGATTTTCAGTAACAAAAATAGATTGAGGGGAGGCATAGGCCCTAGAACCCCTATCTAACTCAATCATCCCTTCATTTGTCCATAGACACGGGATATGTTCATCGTCACCACTCTCAGACAACCCTGAATCCATGTTATAGAATCCGGCAACATATATCTCTGGCGTAATCGGCACGTTAAGGGTAACCATCATTATTTCTGTTGACACCGGATACTCCGGGCCAAAGTTGAAGAGAGAATAGGTGCCCTCATTGCCCCAGAAGTTGTGCTCCCCATTGTAGATGTCCTGGTCATATATAAAATAGTATGAAATGTTGCCAGCTTGATCGATCAGTTGTACTGCCTTAATGTCCCATAGGCCATGTTCCGGGAGATCGCTATAGTGAATTGTGGACGTATAGGTGGCATAATTGTCATCTGAATATGATATATCCCTGAATTCCAGCAGATAGGCATTGTCAATATTATAATAGACATTATTGTGAGGATGCAAATACATTTCAACAGGATAGCGGTTCATCGTAAAATCATCCATACGATGTCCTGAAGAGCCGATGTTCTCAATGGTTACAGATATTTTAACAGAATTCTCAGCGCTCTTATCAACCTCGATTAAGAGAAGCTCCGGACCTGAGGTGTCAGGATCTGAGGAGTGAAAAGTGAATTCCGGCACAGGCACCTCAGTCTTTAGCTCAATATCCTCTTCTTCCTCAGACCAATCATTATACCAGTATGTATTATCAATAATCCCCTTGTGCTCCATTGTGTAACCGATGAGCCTCTTTATATTATTGATGATTCCATCTATCTGTATCATTCCCATCTTCCATGTGCCGCTTTCGCAAAAGTCCTGCAGGGCGGTTGTCCCCTCCCAGATGTCGGTTCCATCCTTCCTGTTAAGGTTCAGCTCAATCACCTGGCCTTTATCAAACCTGGCTCGATTATATCTATAGGATTCCGGAGAGAATAGATATGCGCATATTGAAGGATCAAAATTGAAACTGCTGGTGCTTAGATCAACAGTGACATGTATTTGCTTCTCATCGAACAAGCATCCTGCCTCTTTGAGGTCACAGAACCGGATTCCTTTAGATTCAGCCGGAAGGGTATGAGTATCATCAAGGTCAACTGAAATATTCTTAGAAGACCCACCAAGGATCTCAATATAGGTAGGATCAGGGCCGCCATAGTAACTGCCATCATAGATCGTATAGATATCGCCATGCACCGGATCCATGCTTTTTGCTATGTCACTGAAGCGAATCACAAAGAGATAGTAACGACCGTCAGGGATCCCTGTTAACAATTTTTTATTATCTTTAATAGAGGTGATGAGGTTTCCTGCAATCGCTAGGTCGCTGTTATCATCATCCCTCATCAGCAGGGCCACTATTGGGCTCTGTTCGCTCACACCCTGGTTACCATTGTAATTTATTGTCAGGTTGATGCTCCCCTCAGAATTTCCATCGCCCTTTGAAAGTTGTTCACTAACATAGCTGTTCCACGATTTTACCTTGAGGTGATCTTCGTTTATGGAAGACACCCTTCCTTTCAGTGAATCAATCCTAATCAATTTCATCATATACCACTTCCCATCATCGCTGCAAAAATATGAGTAGTAGGCATTATCCTCGATGATTGTAAATCTTCCATTCTGTAGATTAGATTGGGCTATCTCATTGGTAATGCTATTGAAGGTGTACCTCTTAACTGAATCATCTATTAAGTAGTAGGGATCTTTATTATTAAAGTGGATTAGCTCATAGGCACTATCCTCGCTAAAGAGGCAATAAATAGCTGTTGAATCTGTCATGAATTTATCGAGTCCATCCTTTGTGTTGCCGATGTAGAAGTAATCCTCGACTATTTTTTCTATTTTCCAGAGCGAATACATCTCATTGCTATTCCTCTTTCCGATAAAGGAGAAGTCTGTGGGCTGACCCGAGCTAGGGAGATTGGAAATATCTGTGAGGAGTGGCTTATCACCAATAGGGTTAGGAGTGATCCCTTTATTATCAGGATGACTTGTGCTCCCCCTCTTCTTAATAGATTTTCGAGATACCTTTCTAATATTATCACTCTTCTTTCTTAAGTCTAAGTTTTCAGCCAGATCAGTAATATCAACCTCCATATCCTCTATTAAGTTGAGCCCAAAGGTCTCATCCTCTTGAGGCGTTGTCATGGTGTCCGTTAATTCGATTTCCTTGTTGGTGTCCGGACAGCTGACAAGTGAGAGGTTTAGTATTGAAATAATAAATAATGAAATTATATAATTACAGATCGTGTTTGAAAGGGATGAAGTACACACTTGTAACTCCATTATTCACATGATTTCTATCAATGGATATTTGATTTTACATACATTGATATCATGCTATTTTAGCACATCTATATTGTAAACTTTTTTTTATTCTTCATATGATAATCTGACTAATGAAGAAGTCAATAACAAGCAGTTTACACTAGAGAAGTCCTAAGGAGCGTGGATGATAACCTCTGGTCAATGGATGTACATTACCGAGTGTCACGAAGGAGCAACTGAGGGTTACGAAGATGGCAACTGAGGATTACAAAGGGGCAACTGAGGATTACGAAGAAATTATTGAGCGTTAGGATGGAATCTATGCATTCACCAAGGATGATAGATAGAACCCTGGCATGCCCCCTTATTCACCTTCCTTCGTTAACTCTATCTCCCTCAATCTGAGTTTTAGATAGACTCTCATAAGCTCAGCGACAGACCAGGCCTGCGCAAAGCATCCGCGCGGGGTGTGGGGATAATCGCCGTCCCGTATCTCCTCCAGGCTTCCAACCGCGCCCTTTCTTAAGAGTCTCACAGAAGGAGCGAGAAAATTCAGCGCCCTTCTCACTGACTCAATGTTATCCCCATAGGCAAAGGCAAAGGCTTCAACAAAGTATGGGTATAGCCAAAGCCAGGCTGTGCCATTATGATAGGCTGCCTTGCGGGAGGTATCCTCATCGCCTTTGTATTCGCCTTGGTAGGGATAATGAGGATCAGAGAGCAGTTCACCGGATAGGGTACGGATATATAGGGGCTCTTCTATATGCCTGTCAGCTAAGGAGCGAATTGCAGCGGGTATCACAAGCTCCTTCTGTATCTCTCTGAGCATAAGTCTAGCCCTATCTCTTGGAACTAGGTTGAGGTAGAGCAGTATTAGCTGGTTTGGTCGAAGAGATGTATCCTTGATCGAGCCTTGCGCCCTTGCCCCATTAGAGCTCCAAATTCCATCAGCAAAGTATTGTTTATCATCAAGCCAGTATAGTGCCCACAGGGATTCCTCAGCCTGCGCAGCCCATGATAAATAGCGTTCCTTGGTATCTTCACTATCAATATTATTGGCAAGGAATCTCAATCCATTTATCCATAATCCCTGAATCTCTACCGGATATCCCTCACGGGGTGTGCCAGCGGGATGCTGAGTGTCCATCCATGTAAAATGCGATGGAGAGAAGATGAGGCCTGTTTCTTCATCTAGTCGAATATTATTCCCTGTGCCCCTGGCAAAATCCTCCACTATGCCCTGAAGCACAGCGAGCATTGTTGTGCCATCGGCACGAAGAGGCTTTGACAGAAAGTTATAATCCTCGATAGCCCCTTCGACATAACATCTCACTGCCTCGATAAACCATAGGGGCGCGTCAGTTGTATCATAATTACCGGCGCTCTCGCCATAAATTGTATTGGGTACCATCCCATCCCTGGTGAACTGCGCAAGCTCAGTCAAAATGCCAGCTACCTCATTGTTAAAACCCGCAGCGATTAAACCAGGCACACAAATGAGGGTATCTCTGCCCCAATCCAAAAACCAGGGATACCCTGCAATTACAGTGAACCCCCGACCCCTTTTCACAACAAATTGATCCAGAGCCAACATAAATGATTTAGCAATAGGATCATCCCTCAGCGCTAGCGGCATTCTCCTGAAAAGCTCATGCTGTCGCCTCGCCTCCCCTGAGACTTGACTATCAAAATTTCTATGAGAGGAATCCCTTTCAGTTGTTAACAAAAAATCGATATTCTCGCCTTCAGTCATGGTTTCAAGAAAATAACCGGGACTAAAGGCATCCCCACTGGATTCCTGGCCTCTAGTCGCATCCATAGGGTGACCTATATCCTTGATCCATTGAGGTTGGGTCGCGAACTGACCCCTGCCCGTGCTGACGAAAAGCCTCTCTTCCTCGTATGGATGATAATAAAATCCCGTCTTATCATCTATCACGGTAAATGGTTTTTCACCTTTACCTTCCAGATAAACGGCGCTGGAGTGATAGTGATAGGAACGCCACTCAAGACAAAATTCAACTTTTAGTAAAATTTCTTCAGTCGCCTCGATACAACGATACTGAATAAGAACTGTATTTTCATCCCTTACAAGGTGGATCTGCTTTGTAAGCACAAAGCGTGCGTCGTAGTCTTCGATAATAAACCGCCATGTCGGAACAGGGTAGCGCTTAAACTGCACACAGTCCCTGGCATCAAGCCGATAAATCCTATCATTTATAAGAAGGGAATCATAGGAACACTTAACTAGCACTACCCTATCCTCCGGGTAATCATGGGAAAAATTGGCCATCAGAAGGGCGTCATACTTGCTATGAACCTCTCCAGGTACAAGAGGGGTTTTGACAAAGGATCCTCTTCCATTGGCAAGGATAAAGCACATCCAATCATTAAGGATATCGCTTTGATTAAGGGTAAGATGGAAATCCTCCATTTCCCTTTTAAATCCTTTATAATCTGGAAGCGAATAGACAGGATAATATGCGTTCTCCCATCTTCGATTAATCTTTCCATTTAGTATATCAACCCAATGAAAGGTTAATTGAGATCTCCTATGCTCTTCAATTGGGGGGAATATGGCCCAATCACAACCATCATCTCCATTTACTGTCTCTATTCTCTTATCATTCAAAAAAACACTTGCAGCTAGCTCAGTGGATGTGATAAGCCATTTATGACTTTCAAGAAGGAAATCCTTATTCTTATTGGTGAACTCCCACACCTCTGAGTACTCCTCTAATAAAAACTGATGAAGTTGAGTTATCTCCTCTTTAAAATCTGGATTGAAGAAGGCATCAAAAGGGTGTGTAGCGGCATAGGCGATGAGCCCCCTGTAGGGATTCCAGAAGGAGAGAAGCATCTCTTGGTCAATTTGAGCAACCTCATGCCTATCATAATACTGAAGCATAATTCGATATACAGTATCTATCTCATCAATAGGTCGCTTTTCGCTATTTAAAAGAAATAATTCATATGGCTTTCCAAGCTCCTGAAAACGAAGCACAAGGACCTGGCCTTGTGTAATATCTAATATCAGACCCCTGCCATCCATTCTATATGTTGAATCACCAAGAATATCTACCGCCTCAAAGGGATAGCTAAAGGGTGGATCAATACCCAATTCATCTAACAAGAGGCTTATTGATGCAGAATTCTCACAATCAAGGTTTACTATAACTAGGATGAAATTACGTCTCGACTTATATGCGCGATAAAAGGTGCATATATTCGGCCAGGGTGTGTCTATTACCTCTATATTATCATTGAGCCAAAAGCAGGGATTTCTATCGAGTATTCTATTGATTCTTGATATCTCAGATACAATATTATCCTGTGAATCCCAGTTAAGAGCGCCATTCCCATGAACATCTATCTTTTCATCAGCTAACCATTCAACCCCGTTTGTAAAGCCCCAGTTTCCATAATAACTTGTAAAAGCGCTGAGGCATAGGCGCATAAGGGCATAGCTTCTTCCCTTTGTGGCGAGCCTATTATTATCGTGGGTTTCAGCATAATGAACGAGAATGCCCTCCTGACTGCTTACCCTATTTGCATGACGTAAATAGTTAATAATCTCATCTTTGCTGTAGTTCTGAAAGAGTTCGCTATATGCAGAGTTTATCATACCTTCCTGAAGCAGTTCCCTGGTGCATTCCATGGCTCCACCTAAACCCTCAAGCAGGAAAAAGGTCTCAGGAAATTCCTCCCGAACCCTTGCAATAATATACTGCCATAATGAGAGTGGAACCATATAGCCTGCATCCAAGCGAAAGCCATCCACCCCCCGTCTGCACCATATGATGAACATCTCGGCTAAATAGATCCACAAATCCTTTCTACTATGATCAAGCTCAACAAGATCCTCCCAAATCTTCCCCCATGCTCCAGGTGATACAAATTCACCATCAGATTTTCTAACCTGCCATATACTATGAACCGAAGATATTCTCGAGCCCCATCCAGTATGATTTATAGCCATATCGAGCATTACCTTGCCATCAAGACAGTGTACAGTAGAGGTCAAATCGATAAATTGCTCCTCAATGGTGCGAAAACGATCAAAAGTGGCATAAACAGGATCTATTGCATAGAAATCCAGACTCGCATAGGGACTTCCATATCTTCCCATCCTGCCATAGCTTTGAGGCACAGGGTTTATTGGAAGAAGATGTATGGTCTTCATTCCTAGGTCCTTTATGATAAAGCGCAGCCTCTTTTTGAACTCATCAAATTTTCCAGAGGGCTGTATTACAGTGCAGCCTATTTTTTCAAGCTCATCTACCCTATCCTGTATATCATGGGTTTCGCCCTTTGATGTATTCCTTTCCTCTCTGAACTGCCGAAGAAAGGCACAATAAATCGCATTCCCTCTCTTATATGAAGCAGGGAATACACTTATACCATGATTGGATCCCGGGGCCCAATATATCCATGGATTCCGGGAATCTTCACTACCGACCCAGAGTTTCCACTGAAAATATCCAATCTGATCAAGGAGGTAATCGAGGCAGTATTGACCTGTCTTACTATCATACCTCAAGGGGATATCATAGAAATCCCTTTGATGACTAAAACCCTCCTCTACTCTCTGAATTATCTGCGATCTTATCCTACCCGCCTGTCCGAGGTTTGTGCATATTTTAACTTTATAATTGATAGACGAAGACGGCTCTTTTTTAATAATAGTGACCCGGAGACTGAAAATGCTAAATGCAGGTTTACATAAGGATTCTTTAGGTGTGTATTGAATAGAGTGAATAGGCTGTTCCATGGCTTTTTTCCATTCATTCATTAATTATAGTTAATATACAGTGACATTCCAACAGGAGAAGATATATCTTCCCGCCCAAGCTTGTTACGAAATGTGATCCAAAATTATAACTGAAGTATGCATTGTATGAGTGAATTTATGTTTACACATATTTTAGGTATTCAAGGCTATTTAGGTGACTGAAGCCCAGGTAATTAATCCAGGTTCATATATCCCTATCATCCTCTGATGATTGGGTACAACTCTAACAGTAAAGCCGAACTGACCCGTCTTTTGACAGGGGATCGAACCTTCATATAGATAAGTGCTTTTATCAAGGTGTTTAACCAAAGTCATGGATAATGCGGATCCCTCTTCTATATCCCCCTTTGAATTAAGACTACCATTGTACAACTCAACGATCACATCCTTAGTCTCCAGAACGCTAATGTCAATAATTGCCTCAATCTTCATCTCGGATCCAACAATTATTGATTTGGCCTCTTTGATATTTAAATCTTTAATTTTAATATTTTTCCATACTTTATTAATTTTATCTTTCCATAATGAATATTTTTTTGTTTCGTTAAAATCATTGTCAGAGAGTAGTTTAAAATTATTATGGGCATTGATATAAAAATTTTCTATATATTCTCTTACCATTCTATTAGTATTGTATGTGGGACATATCGATTTCATTGACTCCTTTATCCTTGCAATCCAAGCCCTGGGCAATCCATCAGTTCCCCTATTATAAAACATCGGAATAACGTCTTCTTCAAGAATATTGTATAAAAATTCGCTCTCAACCTCGTCCTGATAATCATGATCATCATAATCCTCGCCCGAACCTATTGCCCAACCATTATTGCCATTGTATGCCTCCAGCCACCAGCCATCCAATATGCTTATATTTAAACCTCCGTTTGGAACAACCTTCATACCGCTGGTTCCTGAGGCCTCCATTGGCCTGATAGGTGTATTCAGCCATACATCCACACCCTGAACAAGATATCGAGCAATATTGATGTCATAGTCCTCAATAAATACGATCTTATTCCTAAACCTCGGATCCCTTGCAAGATGAATGATATGCCTAATTAACTCCTTGCCCGCATGATCCCTTGGGTGAGCCTTTCCAGCAAATATGAATTGAATGGGTCTATCCCTATTCAATAAAAGCTTCTCTAATCTGTCCATATTCCTAAAAATTAGGGTGGCTCGCTTATAGGTCGCAAATCTCCGCGCAAATCCTATTGTAAGAGCCTCAGGGTCCAGAATTGTATCAGCTATCTCCACATCATTCTTTGACGTTTCTCTCTTTATAAGCTGATCCATCAATGTTCTTCTTGCAAATCCAACAAGGATCTCCCTCATCCTCTCCCTACATCTCCAAAGTTCTGTATTTGGAATTGAATCAATATTCTGCCAAATGTCCTTATCAACAGGATTATCAATCCAGCGGGGTCCTAAATATCTATTGAGGAGTCTCATAATCTCGTCAGAGGCCCATGACAGCATTTGTGTTCCATTGGTAATGTATCTGATTGGCACCTCGTGAATAGGCAGTGTGGGCCATAGACCCTTCCACATCTTTCTTGAAACGTCACCATGAAGCAAAGATACTCCGTTATAATATGATGATGTTTTTATTGCTAGAACTGTCATACAAAAGGTTTCCATATCATCATCAGGATTCTCTCTACCAAGTGCCAAAAAATCCTTCACAGTCATTCCCATCTCATTATAATGGTGAAACATATATTCCTCAAGCAGATCAGGAGAGAACCTATCATTACCCGCAGGCACAGGGGTGTGGGTTGTGAATATGTTGCTTGAACGGACGAACTCTAATGCCTCTGCATAACTCAAATTATAATCCTTCATTGCGGTTCGTATTCTCTCAATCCCCATAAAGGCAGAATGCCCCTCATTCATATGATAGACCGTAATCTCTTTGCCAATAGCCTTAAGCGCTCTAGTTCCCCCTATACCAAGCATCATCTCCTGCTTGATTCTCATCTCAATGTCTCCAGCATATAATCCATCGGTAATGCTCTTGTCTTCATCGCAGTTTTTATCAATATTTGTATCCAAAAGATATAATTCTGTTCTTCCGATAAGAGCCTTCCAAATTTGAGCGTATACAATCCTTTCAGGAAATTCCACTCCAATTAATAATGGTTGATCCTCGTCATTCATTACAAGGCTTACTGCTATATTATAAAAATCCGTTTCCGGGTATATCTCCTGCTGCCACCCATCAATATTCAGATACTGATGAAAATAACCGAGTCTATATAACAATCCAACACCGGATAGCGGTATACCCAATTCACTGGATGACTTCAAATGATCGCCAGCTAATATCCCAAGTCCCCCAGAATAAATGGGAAGGGATTCATGAATACCGAATTCAGCTGAAAAATATGCAATCTCAACATCCCTTTTCTTAATATTAAATTCATCAAACCATGTCTTTCTGGTTAAGTGTAATTCTAATTCCTCTTCAACTCGCTCCATATGTGCAATAAAGCTTTCAGACTCAGCCGCCTCATCTATAAGTTTCTGCGAAATCGATCCCAATAGTTTAATCGGATTATGTTGTACTGTTCGCCAAAGATCAACATCAAGTCTTCTAAATAAATCAATAGCATCATAATTCCATACCCACCAAAAATTACTAGCAATATTCATAAGAGGTCTCAAGTTTTCGGGTAAGTATGGCAATACTCGATATTTTTGAATTTTAAACATATCATCCTCCATAAAGGACTATATCATTTAGATTAAGCCCCATTATTTCATATCAGATAAAATTGAAAACACAATCCGAAAAGCTATGATCTATTCAGTTTTATTATAAATGAAATGTGTTAAAAATGCAACTCATAATAAATAGAAGAAGCCCTTTAATATCAGTTGCAGGCCAAGAGGCAGTTTTCATTTAAGATAATACTAATTTTTTTATATTTTTTTTAAATTTCTTGACAAGTGGGAAACAACTTCTTTTTATTAGTTTAGCTTAAATATAAGTTACCAAAAAAACAAAACCGTCTGGTCGGTTCATATTCTATCTATATCTAAGGGAAAAATGTATTCCACAATATCTTATACCCATAATCTTCACTAACCTTTAGCTTAATTAAGGTATTATTACATTTTCTTTTAATTATAATACAGATAATGTTAATTAATCTACAAACTGAGTATATCAGTATCAAATATCACAATTACAACCTATGTACAGTCGGACCCATGTTTTGAGAATTTTTGCATAACAGATATTCTTAAGTTAATATATTTATTTTAGTTAATAGTATAATTAGGTTATCAATAATTCCTCCATAGTAAAATGGTTAGGATTAACCTTCTCTGATTATTGAATGGTTGCAATCTTTATATGAAATAATGTGAGGTCTGTTAAATGTCACTAAAGTGTAACAAATGTGAATATGAGGGTCCAAGAAATGAGTTTCGTATTTTATATCGTGCCTCAGATCCTGGACCGGATCTTTATAGGCAATGTCCTAAGTGTAAGCAGATGGTATATAGCGATGAATTACAACAGGATGAAGAGTCTTCGACCAATGACATTTGGGGAATTAGTTCGCTTCGGGGTAAGGTTTTCAGGCGACGCAAAAATGTCAATGAGGATAATATGTAAAACATTGTTCATGATGATGAAGAATAAATACATATTATGCAATTGGAATACTAATGTTCTATATAGAATAGATTGATTCCATCTATATGTCTTTCGGGTTGTAAAAATCTAAATTATAGGGATAAAACAAGGCAGGCTTAAGGCCTTGTGGTAAGTATAAACAATATTATTTTTATTAAGGAGGTGAAGAGAGATGAAATGTCTTCATTGTGATTATGAGGGACCGATGGAATCCTTTAGGTACCTCTATAACGTTAGAATAGAGGAGACTACAGCAAATCGTGAGTGCCCGAAGTGCTTTGGTTGGATTATAGTTGATGAGGTAAAGGGTGAAATGGCAGATGCGAGTGTACAGGGTAAAGTCCCTGGCGTAATTGTATAGATGGTAGCTATCATCCATCATCCTATTATAAAAGTATTCATGGGTGGTGAGGTTCGCTACTGATAGAAAGTAGAGATTTTACGAATGTGAAGTTAAATACTGAGTGATAAAAGGAGTTTAGAGATGGTAGAGATGCCAGATGAAGTGTATGAGGCTCTGACAGATTTTTATACGTTAAAGATGGTAGCTAGTGTCAACTCATCGGGTATGCCAAATGCAGTAATGATAGCAACAACTTCAGCATTAGATAAGAGCACTGTCTGCTTTGCAGATTTAAGGCTAGGGAAGACAAAGAGTAACATACTTGAAACTAAAAAATTTACTGTAAACGTTCTCAAGCTAACCCTTGAGTCCTATCAGATAAAGTGCAGTTTCAATAGTTATCAGGAGAGGAGCAAGGTTGCAGATCAATACTGTGAGCAGATATACCAAAAGATTAAGCTTCAACCCAAGGGGATAATTGTAGGCAAGGTGGAAGAAGTATATTGTACAAGTTTAAGCAATGCAGGCACAAAGCTTGCTTAGCTCTAAACATAAAGGAGGATGAGTAAAATGGCAAAACTACCTGAGGAAGTATTGGAGACATTAGAAGGAGATGCTAAGTTTTGCACCCTTGCGACTGTGGATGAGGATGGCGGTATGAATCTTGTGCCAATCAATTCATTAAAGGTTATTAATGATGATACATTAGCCTACGCATGTTGCTTTAATGGTAAAACCACAAAAAATTTGGAGGCTGGACGAAAAAGGGTGGCGATTGCGATATTCAAACCGATGAGAGAGGGGTATCAGGTAAAGGGTACGTTTTTGAAGATGCAGGATTCAGGAGCGCTTTTTGATAAATTTTCTTCTGAAATAAACCCTGCCCTTGAGATGATGGGAGCTAATTGCAAGGTTCTAAATGTGGCAACGATTAAGGTGACAGAGGTTTATGCATTAACCATACCGATTGCAGGTGAAAGGCTTGCCTAGGCGTCCTTGCTCTATCACTTTATTAGTAATATCAATTATAATAATGATGGCAGGGCATGGCGACTAAGTATACCTCTCATGTGCTAGAGAATATTTTATGCTTCTAACATAGATATATAGAAGTATCTTTGAGTAATATAGAGGATGTGAAGCAAGTTTGTAGAATTTTGTTCTATAGAGAAAGAAATATATAAATAATTTCGGGGAGGTTTGTTATGGAACAGGTAACAAAGGAGAAGAGTGAACAAGAATTATATGACGCTCGTGAATACTGGTGGTGGGCTGAGAAGAGGAGATCACCCAGACTCAACTATTTGAGAAAAGCAGTCTGGTCAAAGGCGACTAAGGGTTCAGCATGGCTGCCGGGAGTGCAGCTATGCCTTGATAATATCCGCTGGCATACAAGGATATTCAGGGAAGCCCCTCCATCGGAACCAATTATTTTAACCAGGGCCAGAGCCCTGGCAGCGGTGCTTGATAATATGCCCATCTTTATCACTGATTATTCACGTATTCAGGGATATCCAGGGGGTGCCCCGCATCTAATTACCTGGATTCCCACAGCATCCTCAATGATCAATGACGACTTATACAATGACAGAACAAATATTATTCCTGAGGAGGATCTGGAAGAGGTAAGAGAGATGGTTGAGTTCTGGAATGGTAGGACCTATGAGGATGTTTGTAAACAGAATTATACTCGCAAGGAGAGGCAGGCATCCCTAATGCTGGCTGATTTTGGAGGGGCTGGGAGGGAGATGACTGCTTTTGATTATGTCACCCCACAACCAGACTGGATGTATCAGGGTTTTGACTCAATAATTGAGTCAATTGATGAAAAGATATCTGAATCAGAAAAGATAGTGCGTGATGCTAACACAGCGGAGGAACAGATATCATACATGGAAAAGTTGGCTAATTGGAGAGCAATGAAGATATGTCTGGAGGCGACAATAAGGTATGCCAGGCGCTTTAGCCAGCTGGCCAAGATAATTGCGGATAATTTTGAAACGGACCCAAACAGGCGTCAGGAACTACTGCAGATAAGCGAAACCTGCGAGAAGGTGCCTGCGCGTCCACCGGAGCATATATGGGAAGCTATGCAGTTTGATCATTTTGTGCAGATAGCATACAGGTTAGAGTGGCACAATGCGGCATGGCCATGGCGTCAGGATTTTTGGCACTGGCCCTTTTACCAAAAGGATGTGTTTGAAGAGAAGAACCTGACAAGGGACGAGGTGGTCGAATATTGCGCAGAGTGGATGATAGCAGGATATACCATAGGCAAGTCATGGCTCAGGGGCGGCAGGGAGGTTCTGCAGGGAAGTCCAGGGCCTTACGTATGGACAATTGGAGGCGTTGACGAGCAGGGTCGCGATGCGTGCAACGATCTCACTGATTGTTATCTCGATGCGGCAATGATAAGCAGAGTGAGCGATCCTACATTTAGTTTTCGCTATCACTCTAATGCGAGCACTGTGACGCTCAAAAGGGTTTTTGATTGCATACGTCATGGTCTTGGTTATCCATCCCTGAGGAATGACGATGTGCTTATTCCTAATCTCATACAGTGGTTTGGTCATCCATTAAAGGAGGCAAGGCGTTGGGTTCATCAGGCCTGTATGGCTCCGGCTCCGGATACAAAGATGGGTGCTCCGGCCTTGAGATATCCTCAGGCCTCAATAGCCACAGGGGCCAAGGCAATAGTTCTGGCCTTTAATAATGGCGTTGATCCCATATCCGGGATGCAGACAGGGGCAAAGACTGGAGATTGCATGACGTTTGAGAACTTTGATGATTTTTACAATGCCTGGTATGAACAGATAAAAACGGGCTTTAAGAGGGCAACATCTCAGGAGCATAAGAATAGGGAGATAGAGGCCAAGTTGTATCCCAAACCTATGACAACGGCACTTTATGAGCGTTGTGTGGAGACAGGCGAAAATAGCGCACGCTCAAAAGAAAGGAGCAGTTTGTGGTTTACCCTCTTTGCCTTTGGTGACACGGGGGACTGCCTGGCAGCAGTCAAGAAGCTGGTGTATGATGAGAAAAAATATACTATTGGCGATTTAAAGGCTGCGCTGGATGCAAACTGGGTTGGCTATGAGGATATGAGGATGGAATTTGTCAAAGCGCCCAAATGGGGCAATGACGATGATTATGTGGATCAGATTTGGGTTCGGATGTATGAGGACTTGGGGAAGATGTCCTGGTCAGTGCGGGATATATGCGGCTCGCCCTGGCCGACACTGCCGGAAAGCGTAAACACACATATAGCAGCTGCTACAAATATAGGCGCTTTGCCAAACGGCAGGAGGTTGGGTGATCCGATCTATGATGGAGGATGTTCTCCTGGGGCTGGTCTAGATAAGAAGGGGCCAACTGCAGTGCTGAAATCAGTTGGCAAGCTGGATCATATAGGTTCATGCAGGGCAACGCTGTTGAATCAGAGATTGTCTCCTGCTCAACTCCAGGGCGAGAAGGGTTTTAGGTTATGGAGAGACTATATAAAAACCTGGCATGAATTGGGTATAGGTCATGTCCAGTTCAATATGGTTGACAATGACACATTGTATTCAGCTCAGAAGGACCCTGAAAAGTATAGTGAGTTGTTGGTGAGGATTGCGGGATATAGCGCACATTTTGTCGAGATGAATAAGATAACTCAGGATGCTATTATTGCTCGTAACGTGCAGGAAATGTAAACCAATTGTAATTGATATCCCACTTGCTTGTTTCTGTGAGGGAAAAGCAAAATTTTAAATGGCTGTTGAATGACTTACATTTAGAGGCTATCGGGGATTAGTTTTGTAGTAATGATAAAATTGTAATATCAAATAGCGTCATGAGGCATACAAGAGAGCATTTTCATTAGAAGTGAAGAGGTGTGTATCATGACGTTTTTCTGTTTAAAAGATGAAGCATGCTAATAACATTAGATGAGCTTTGCTAAGCAGGGTAACAAGATAAGGTAATTAAAGTAATCTTGAACAATAACTTATATCATTACGCCCCATTCCTTCTTTGTGTATATTGAGATTTTATTATAATAATGGAGGAATTGTTTATGAAAAAGAAGAGTGTCTATGTTTTATTTATCATTTTATTGGGTTTATGTATTGGGGTGATAGGATTTTCCAAAGCTGAAGCTAAAAAAAAGGCAAAATATGTTTGGAAGATGGCAACGGTTGCGCCAGATGCCGCTTATCTCTCTGAAGCTTTTAGAGATGTGATATTGGAACGATTTGAGAGAGTAACTAATGGTGAACTTACTATTACCATGTACTGGGGTGGAATAATGGGAGATGAGGAGGATTATATCGCAAAGATGCGTTTTGATCAACTTCATGGTTGTATCTTATCAGTTGGTGGGGTGCTTATGGCATGTCCGGAAATGGGTGTTCTGCAGCTTCCCTTTATGTTTAATGATTATGATGAAATTGAATATATTAGAAAAAATTTAGGTGAGAGATTCACTAAAATTTATGAAAAAAATGGTTACAAATTGTTGGTATGGGTTGATCAGGATTTTGATCAGATATATTCGACTAAATATGAGATGAGAACCCCTGAAGATTTCAAAAAGAGCAGGTTTTTGACACATGCTGGTAGAATAGAGATTGAGTTAATAAAGGCCCTTGGCGCAAGTCCAATACCAGTAGGTGTTCCTGAGGTGGTTCCTTCATTTAGGGCAGGTGTATGTGATACTGTTATATCTCCAGCTTTATGGTGGTTGGGTTCCCAACTTTATACAATTACTAAGTTTGTCAATGCGTATCCTTTTAGATATTCACCAGCAACAATTGTAGTTACAAATAAAAATTGGAGAAAACTTCCAAAGAAGCATAGAATTGCCCTTAATAAAGAATTACCATCCCTTCAGAGTTATATGAACAAAATAGCACATAAGATCAATAGGGATTGTCTGAACGCAATGATTAAATATGGACTCAAGGATGTAAAAATGTCATCTGAAGAGATTGATGTATTCAAGGATAAAACAAGGCCAATATGGAATAAACTTGTCGGAAAGATGTATACTAAAAAACTTTTAGATGACCTTTCATATCATTTAAGAGTATACAGAGCAAAGAATGTTAAAAAGAGATAACATGAGCAAAATCTTATTCTCATTCTGCAATAAAGCAGGAGATCAATCATTCAGTACCGGATAATATAAATAAAGGAATCATTTTAATAGACTAAAAGGAGGTGATGGAATGCCCAGATGTGGAGATTGTAAAAATTTTATTCCTCAAGCAGCAAATTCAGCCGCCAGTATTGGAATGTGCAAAGGTATTCTGGATGAGGATGGTTTAGGTCAAGAGGTTAATATCTATGCAGAAGTGGGTGACTGTCCAAAATTTGAGGAAGAGGATCGAATTAGAACGAATGTTTCTGAATTTGGATTTGGACAAAAGATCCGAATGGCCAGAGGGTTTGATGAAAAATAAATTTTTGGGGCTTAACAGCTTAGCTTATTAGTTACAAAATATTTTTGGGAGGTTAGAGGTATGGAACAGACTGCAAAAGAGAAGAGCGAGAAAGAACTATACGATGCCCGAGAATACTGGTGGTGGGCAGAGAAGAAGCGATCCCCAAGGCTTAATTACTTACGAAAGGCCGTCTGGTCTAAGGCTACCAAGGGTTCGGCATGGCTGCCTGGGGTCAAACTATGCTTAGATAATATTCATTGGCAAACCAAGATATTCAA
>JAXHTS010000044.1 GCA_034190085.1 Spirochaetota bacterium | reverse complement strand
GTAATCCACCATGAAGCCTCCAATGACCAAACCTGGAGCTACATTCCCATGGAACGACTTTACAAGATCTATATATTCTTCAAATGAGTAATCGCAAATTTTCATAACTTAGAGACCTCTGGTGTATATTCCAATATATTCGCTTCTTCTATATTTTCAGAATGGCATAGAACACAATTCTTATCTGATTCAACATAAAACAAGCCGTATTTATTGTTCTCCTGATGACAATCACAGGCTATCCCCTCTGAGGTTTGCCCGCAAGTTACTTTTTTAAATACATTGCAGGGAAGGTCAGACCTAATGATTCTGCCTCTTTTTAATGTAACAACCCTGTCAGCTAAGCTGAAAGCCTCCTCATAGCAATGGGTAATGTAAACAGTTGTAGTCCCCATCTCTTTATGAATCCTATGGATCTCATTCATTAAATATCCTGCAGTGTTGTAGTCCAGGCTGTTTAGAGGCTCGTCAAGGAGCATGATCTCAGGAGAAGGAGCAATAGCCCTTGCCAGGGCAACCCTCTGTTTTTCACCGCCGCTCAAATCCTTAGGAAAGCGTTTAGCAAGATGATCCATTTCCATCATTCTGAGCAATTCTGAAACTCGCGCCTCTATCTCATTCCTGGGCTTTCCCTGAATGCGAAGGCCATATGCTATATTTGAGCTTACATTTAGGTGAGGGAACAAAACTAGATTCTGGAAAAGATATCCCACACTTCGCATGTTCACTGGAAGTTTATCAACAGGGTATGAGTCAAACAACACAGAACCCTGGTACTTTATAAGCCCGGCAATAATATTAAGGAGTGTAGTCTTACCTGCTCCTGTGGGTCCCCAGATAACCAAAAATTCCCTATCACGAATCTCCAGATTAATATCACGGCATATAAAATTATTAATATTTTCTAATCTAATATTGGGCATATTGTCTCCAGTGATGTGTCAATTTATATTCTGCATAGATAAAAAATTTCTCAAAAGCAAGGCACATTACAGCCAGAACTATCAAGCATACTATAATAATATCGATTCTAAGCAGGCTCTCAGCTCTCATCAAAAGCGCCCCTATGCCGGTTGGGATCGCAACCATCTCTGCAGCTATTATCACCCTCCATGCCATGCCTGCCTCTAATCTTAATCCTGTAAAGATATTGGGCAGAGCCAGAGGTATTACAACTGTATATAAGACCTTCCATTCAGAGGCTCCAAGGCACTGCGCTGCTTTGATATAATCCCTGTCCACATTTTTTATGCCTGTAATAGTATTATAGAGGATTGGAAAAAATGAGCAGATAAATATAATCATAATGGGCAGCATCTCGCCTATACCGAACCACAGCATCAAGAGAGGCAGCCATCCAAGGGCAGGTATAGGATAGAATAGACTTAAGATGGGATGTGTTATTCTGTGAATATTTTCCTCATACCCCATAAGGATGCCTATGGTTATGCCGCAAATGGCGCCGCAGATAAGGCCGATAACTACCCTGATCAGACTGCTCAAGAAATTATCCACCAGAACCCCATTGGCAGTAAGATGATAAAACTCCTGAAGCACAGCAGTAAAGGGGGGGAAGAAGAAATGCCCTGGAATGATATCAAACCTGGCTAAGGTTTCCCATAGTATTAAAAAGACCAACACAGGGAATATGCTGTATGCCGCCTTTATTTTTTTCATCATGCGCACCGATAAAATGTTACTGTATTAGTCTGAAATCTTCTGTCTATTCCCCTTGTTATCCACTAAAGAGGAAGCGAATCTGAAATCAATTATCTCTTCCGCATTAAAGGAATCCTTTATATATTGCAATTCCTTGCATACATCTATTGCCCTTTGTATCTCCCTTTGATCGATGTCAGTAGTGTTTTCCAATCTAAGGGTTAAGGATTTTAATATCGATCCTGGCGCTATCACCAATCCAGACGCCACACTGGCAGCCCTAAAGGGAAGTATTGTTTTCCCCACTACCTGAAGTTCTGCTGCTACGATCTTAGATGCTTCTTCTGGATTATCATTTATAAACCTTACCGCCCTCTGGGTTACCTTTACCAATCTTGAAGCAATATCCGGATGAGATTTTAAAAAACCATCCCGCGCAATCAAAACGCTTCCCTGCATATCCGGCCAGAGATCCTTCGCGCTCAGGAGCACCCTGAATCCCAATGTTTCTGCTAATGTGGGGAATTGTTCACATATAAAAGCAGCATCAAGTTTGCCCATCTTGAGGGCGAGGAGCAGTTTTGGCGGATTCATCCTCAGGACTCTGTTATTTATCCCATTGCTGTCTAATGAGTATTTCATAATTGTCTTCTGCATAATCGCATCAGTCGGGCTGCCTTCGCGCGTGCATCCTATGCGGATATCCTTTCTATTCAGGTCATCTATTCGCTTTACCCTTTTGTAGTTAACTGCAAGGCAATACCCATATTTATGAATCCCGCTTATGACCTTTATTGGAACACCTGCATTTGCATATGCGTTTACAGCCGGAATGAGACATATATAAGCAGCGTCAATGTCGCCTTTTGCCAGAGCTGCGGAAAGGGCCATGCCTGTAATATAATTCTCATAACTTACAATGTTCAATCCCTCTTCCTTATACCAGCCCTTCTGAGTTGCAATATGAGCGCATGCTGAATGCGTGTTAAACTCAACTGCTATTCTGATAGATTTTTCCCTCGATCCTTTTCCATGTCCGCAGCCTGTTCCAAGCAACAGGATCGCACACAAAGCTGTATGATAAATTATTTTCATCGAAAACACCGGACTTCACTAATTATCAGAATCCTTCAGGGCAATATCTTGCTAAATTCAGTAGATGCACAGGGCCGGCGCAGGTGACTCCATAGAATACTGTTGGCTTTTTTTCTGTGATAAATTGCCTGAATGTTCCGTTAACAAAGGTTGTGCCAGTGGCAAATATCAGATCGCACCATTCAATATTCTCATCAGTATTTTCGGAAGATTCCACTGTTACGCTGTTAATCTCTTTTCCTATGTTGTCTATGTCCATATCTGTTGTGCGAATTTCAAAATTACGGCTCAGTGCTTCACAGAGTCGCGGCTGGAAGCCTGCCAGGAATATTCTGGGATTTCTGAATTTCTCTTTGATAAAGCCTGTCACCTGTTTCTGGCAGTTTACAGGCCCCTGATCCCTGCAATGCATGGTTTTAATTATCAATCCAAGCCGGTTAAGACATGCATTGATGGTTGATATAAAGATAGCTCGCCTGTAATTGTTAGTTAGTTCCATATCCAGTATCCCATACAGGGAGCCCTCAAAATTTCCGTACATATCAGTAAAAGCTACGCCGCAGTCGCCGTCAAAATCCGCCTGCACCATCCTCTCCCGGCCCTTCTGTATTGGATAGTCATCATGCTCAGGATTTCCTATGGCCTCCTCCGGGGTCAATACTTTTGCCCTGATCTTCACTATTCCATCATTTATTTTATATTCCTTAACTATGTCAATTATCCTTCTTTTGAGTTCTTCCATCACATCCCACCCTTTTATGAATCCCTGTTAAAATAAATGCAAAAATTATGCCCAATTTAATAGATTGATAATTTTGCTATGTTATACAGAAATATAATTAAAATGAATAAAAATTATAGTATATGGATGTTCTCAAATCACTTATCTGCGGAATACAGGTGTAATATTATAGACTTGAGGATTGAGGTCTATTCAATCTTTTTTGATTTATGGAACAAATTTGTTCTGAATAACAATAGAATAAGCCAATCCTGTAGCAATATCTTTTAATAATATGTTTTCCTAATAGATATTAAGATAGATCCAGATAAGATTTTCGGCTGTATCTATGAATAACAGGAGCTCCTGCCCCATGCCGAATAGCCTTTAGCACCCCTTCTCTCTCAACTACAACTGTTCCTGCCAGCATATTCACTGGCAGATGATCAAAGGCCTTGGAGACCAGCGGTGTGCTTGGTCCTAACATAACTGTTTTAACACCCTTGCCAGCCTTCCCCAATATAATCTCAGTTGTATTATTTAAGATTGAGGTGGAGGTGAGGAATAGAACCTCTGCCCAATCTTCAAGCTTAATATATAAATCCTCCTCAGAACCAACATTCCGTGATCTATCAATTACCTCCAGGAAGGCCTTTTTATCCTTGATAAATTGAATAAGGGGTCCGAAAAAGCCGACCATAGCTGCCCTTGTGCCCTCTTTTATGCCGAATTTATCAAACAATATATAGTTGTTCGGATCCTCAGGCAGAAGAGCAGAATCCCTGTAATTCAATGCATTTATAAGGGCCAGGGCCATGCTTCTCTGAATAGTATCCTCGCTCTTAATCTTATCTAGCAGAGGGAGTGATGACTTCCCTTCATAGTCGTAATAATTTTTATTTACTGAGCATGACCTCTTGCTTTCAAAATAGGTATATGATATCCCTATCCCTCCATCTGATGTCTCAACCGCAGTATACCCAAGGCCAATGTTGATTGTATCAATGGCTACATCCTTTGCCCTGTCTTTAAATATTTCGTAAAGCCTGTCATTCAAATCCATCTTATAGAAGTCCTTTCAATATGAATAATTTTATCGATTTTCACCATGCGATCTATCCAGTCAACTGCAAGAAAATGAGCAATCAATAAGTGAAATCTTAAGATGACTTCTAAATCATGTATAAAGAATGTGCAATTAAAATTTTAATCCAGTATAATAGACAATAAATGAATTTCACTCTTTGCCTATAGCTTCTCAATACTGACAGCACATGCCTTATATTCAGCAGTCAGTGTCGCCGGATCGTAAACAGGATTTGTCAGCCAGTTGGCGCATGCATCCCTGAAGTGGAAGGCCATCCACACCATGCCTTCCGGCACTTCATCAGTAATCTTTGCACGAACCTCTACCTCTCCTCTGCGCGACTTAACCCTGATCATCTCGCCTGACTCAATGCCAATGGAAGCTGCATCAGCGGGTGATATATCTGCAGTCTCCTCTCCCAGCAGTTCGTTCAACCCTGAGCGCCCGGTCTGTGTGCGCGTGTGATAATGGTAGAGCCTCCTGCCAGTGCTGAGAACCAGGGGATATTCTTTATCAGGCACCTCTGCAGGGGGAGTCCAATCCACAGGCATAAATCTACCAAGACCGCAGACGAATTGTCCATCCTTATGCAAGTATGGTGTGCCTGGATGATTTTCATCTTTCACAGGCCACTGAAGACCGTCTTGTTCAATTCGCGAGTACTTTATTCCGCTCATCTGAGGGGCAAGTCTGGATATCTCATTGTCCCAAATATCCCTTCCACACTTGGATTCCCATTCATGTCCCATACGTTTTGCTATCTCCTTGAATATCCACCAGTTCGGTTTTGCCACCCCGGGTGGTTCGCTGACCTTGCGCACTATGTTCACCCGTCTCTCGCTATTTGTGAATGTCCCTTCATCCTCGCTCCATGCTGCTGATGGGAATATCACATCTGCAAATTTAGTCGTCTCTGTTAGGAATATATCCTGACATACAATGAATTCAGCAGACTCAAGGCAATGCTCCACATGACTTATGTCAGGCTCAGTATTTGCCAGATTCTCTCCGAATATATAAAATCCCTTAACAGAACCGCTGAGAAGCCCCTCCAGCATCTGTGGGATCATCAATCCCGGCTTGTCCGGAAGTTTTTCCACTCCCCAGAATTCCTCAAATTTTGACCGCAGTGCAGGATCACTCACTGCCTGGTAACCAGGAAATACATTCGGCAGGGCAGCCATATCGCAGGCCCCCTGTACATTGTTCTGCCCCCTCAAAGGATTGACTCCACCGTACTCCTTGCCCATATTGCCCAGAAGCATCTGCAGGTTGGCTATAGACATAACATTATTTTTACCGCATGTATGCTCTGTTATACCCAGTGTATATATAACCATAACAGGCTTAACAGCAGCCATTCGGCGGGCAATATCCCGGATCATATCCGCGCTTACCCCGGATATCTCTGCTGTGCGTTCAGGAGGATATTCCATAAGCTTCACTTTTAAAGACTCAAAATCGGTACAGCAGGATTCTACGAATTGTTTGTCATAAAGATTTTCGTTTATAAGAACATTCATTATGCCATTAAGGAAGGCAATATCGCTTCCCACCTTAATTGGGGCATAGAGTGATGCAAAATCAGCCAATGCATGTTTTCTGGGATCAGTGACTATAAGCTCAGCTCCATCTAACACAGCATTCTTTACGAATGTTGCTGCCACTGGATGAGCCTCTGTCATATTTGATCCTATTACCATGAACATCTTAGCCTTGGAAAACTCTGAAAATGAATTTGTCATTGCTCCGGAACCGAAAGAAGTCGCCAGACCGGCGACGGTTGGGGCGTGTCAGGTGCGGGCGCAGTGATCTATGTTATTCGTTCCCAGGGCAGCCCGGAATAGCTTCTGCATCTGATAAGAATCTTCATTTATACTCCTGGCGCAGCTTACACCTGCCAGCGCGTCCGGGCCATTTTTAGCAATAATATCTTTAAATTTTGCAGCCACCATATCCAGCGCCTCGTCCCATGAGGCTTCGCGGAATCCGTCATTCTCCTTGATCAAGGGGGTCTTCAGCCTATCTTCAGAATAGATAAAGTCATACCCAAAGCGCCCCTTGACGCACAGACGTCCCATATTGGGCGCTCCATCCTCCACAGCTGAAACCCTGACTATGCGTCCCTCTTTAATATGAAGCCACATCTGACAGCCCACTCCGCAGTAGGGGCAGGTTGTGCGTACAATCTTCTCGTCCCACATGTAGGAACCTATAGCCTTTTTGTCAATTAAAGCTCCCACAGGACATACCTCAAGACACTGGCCGCAAAAAACACAATCGCTGTCAATATAAGGAGAATCGCCACCTGCGGTAATCTTGCTTTCGACTCCCCTGTAGCCTATATTAATAGCCCTGTTAACAACGACCTCATTACAAGCCTTTATGCATCTGCCGCATAATATACATCTGGAGAAATCACGGATTATGAAGGGATTTACATCCTCCAGCTCATATTTTGTTTCGAATATGGTTGACCGGAGTTCATAGAGCAGATCAGATATCTGATATTTATATGCAAGCTCCTGTAATTTGCAGCTTCCATAAGCATCGCAGAGTTCAGAGGTTTTATCATATTCCATCACATCCAGTTGAAAATCGGTCCAGTCACCCTGTACTGCTCCCCCTATAGTGCAGTTGTGATTTCCTGATGCCATTAGGAGCGTTATTACATATTTACGCGCCTCAATAACCTTTGGCGTATCAGTGAGAACAACCATATTATTGGAAGCGGGCATGGTGCATGCGGTTACCAGATTACGAGCCCCCTCTACCTCAACAAGGCATACCCTGCAGGCACCTGTGGGTGTTGTTTCTTTAAGATGACATAGCGTAGGAATGTCTATCCCATTCCTCTCAGTAACCTCAAGTATGGTCTCTTCCTTTTCAAAAGGATATTGCTTCCCATTTATTGTAATCATGTTTTCTGAATTCATTTGTCCTCCTGATTGTGTAAGTTATTTGAGTCTAGTCAAATTATAACTTCACTCACATTTTTAATAATATCCTTGCGACCCATTTAAAATTATTAAATGTTCTAGCATTCATTCATATCGATTTAACAATTTATTTGATATATCAAGGAGCCTATTTATAGGTTTATGTTCAACCGGCGCTACAACATTGATTGAGTTGTCATACTCAATCGCTCTTTTATTGGAATTGAGGTAACATACTATTCGTGACCACCCGATGGTCAAGAAAAATATTACAATAAACTACTAAATATTACAAATTAAAACAAGTTTTGTTAGTATCCTTTAATAATGATCCAAATTTTATTTTCAAAAGTTATGGAGTATTAGATAAGTGATAATGAGACGGTAATTTAAACATGAAGTATGAGCATGTAGGTCTATGAATCGAATTATAACAGCAGGTTGCAGAACTGAGCTAGACTATAATCTGTTTTGGTGAGATCAATCGATTTTTCATCTTAATCCCAATTGACTATAGAGATAGTACCATTAATATATGATGATTCACTGAAGATTTGTGTAAAGCTCATTTCAAAATAATGTCGATAAAGAAAGAGGGATAATAGTGATAATATAGTATGTTTACAAATAGGTCATGAAAATACAATTATTCATCTTAATAATGCTACTTTTTACTATGAATACCATATCACTTCTTGCGGAGGAGGGAGAAGCGCCGACGGGTTTGAGAAGGGTATCCGATGATTTAAAATTTAAAAATGCTATGTTGCTTTTTAAAATAGGGAAAAGAGAGAAGGCATTTGAGAAATTTAAAGAATATCTTGAAATCTATATAAATGGTATACACAGAAGGGAAGCTTATCAGAGGATTGCACAGATATATTTTAATAGATTTGAATTTCTTCAGGCGATAGGTATTTATAAAGCCCTGTACAGTGAATTTAGTACTTTTGAATCGGGTATAGATGCCTACTATAGGATGGGCATCTGCTATCGTAAAATGGGATACGATAAAAAGGCAAATAGTATTTTTAAATCTATAATCAAGGAATATCCAAATTCTAAATACCTAAATCTCTCAAAAATGCAGTTGGATATAATGAAGATGGTAAATGAGGATATTTGAGCATATCTTTTCTGGAAAAGGCATGGTTTTCATTGCGGAGATTGGCCTGAATCATTTAGGAAGCGCTGATTTAGCCGCTAAGATGCTGATTGAAGCAGCAAAAGCGGGGGCAGATGCTGTCAAGTTTCAGACCTTTGTCCCTGAATATATGTATTCTGTCTATTCCTCTTCGCTGTTAAAATCCATGAACGAAGGGGAAGCAGATTCAAGTAAAATAGATTTTTTTAAGAAATATGTATTGCAGCAAGATGAATATATTAAATTAAAAATTTTGGCAGAAGAACATGGGTTAGTCTTCTTCTCATCCCCTTTTGATGTTGATTCAGTAAATTTTTTAGAGGAAATTGGCGTTCAACTCTATAAAATAGCGTCATCAGAGTTGACAAATCATATGCTGTTGCAGAGAATAGCAGAAACCAAAAAACCTGTGATCATGTCTACAGGCATGTCCACTGAAGAAGAGATATCAATGTCTATTGACTTCCTACAGGCAGAAGGGGTGCCAGATATCGTTCTAATGCACTGCGTTTCTCTATATCCGCTTCCAACTGCATCGTCTAATCTTGGACGAATTGTTTCGCTGAATAAAAGATTCAATCTCAAGGTGGGTTTTTCAGATCACACGGTCGGTTTTAGGGCAGCAGGAATCGCTACAGCCTTAGGCGCAAGAATTATTGAAAAACATTTTACATTAGATGAGGATTATGAATGTCCTGACAGAGAACTCTCCCTCTCTCCCTATAGTTTTAAGAGGATGAAAGACTCGGTTGAGTGTATATTAAATATGATAGGAGATGGACATATTGACTATGATTTTTGTGAAGATGAGAGCGCCATGCAATCACGTAAAAGTCTTTTTGCGCGCAGATTTATTCCAAAGGGGAAGATTCTTGAAATGGATGATATTATTCCTAAGCGACCAGGGGTTGGCATCCCTGTATACAAGCTGAACAGGATAATAGGCAAAAGGACGAATCGCGAACTTGGAGAGGACTTTCTCATTAGAACAGAGTATCTTGAATAAATGGGTGTTCAATGTATGAACTTAAAAAAAATGATAATAATAGTAGCTACTATTCTCTGTGGATGCACACTCTTTCAAGCAAAGAAGAATAGTCTTTTAACAGAGAGCGAGATATCAATACTCGATAAAACCACAAATGCGCTAGATTATGGATATGGTTATGATAGAGAGATAGAGTTGGATTACATTTATTCCCACTCCTTTAGTGAGCAAGGCTATGATCAAAAGGAGGAGGCCTTTGCAAAAATCGTTAATAAAATTAATCCCAATATAATCGCGATATTTCATGAAAAGATATATAGAATCTATGCAATGACAGATTATAAGATGAATAAGTACAAAAATGACGCAAAATGGAAATATCATATCTTTATTAAAAACGAACTCTTTCCGCCCTTAGATAAATATCTATCACTATTACAAAAATATATTTCTAAAAGGGATTCAACGTTTGTTGAGGATTTTAATTATAAGAGAAAGCTGATAGATAAGGATGTCGAAAGGTTCTATACAGAACAAGAGGAGGTTGTCGATACCTTTTAGCTGCATATAATAATAAAAACTAACTTCAATGAACAGGCCTGCCAAACTTCAATCTACAGCAATTGAACAATGATTATGTGCTTTTACACATGCATAATATCTTAGAGTATAGGCAGGTATTTATCTAATTCAAACTGACTGACATGCTTTTTATAGTCATCCCATTCTATTTTTTTATTGGTAATAAATTTTTCAAAAATGTGATCACCAAGCGTATCCTTCACAAGTGAACTCTTCTCTGTCTCAGCAATAGCCTCATCCAGGCTGCCGGGCAGAGGGATAATCCCCTTATCGATTCGTTTCAGATGACTCATTTGGAAGATATCCTCCTCAATTGGAGAGGGAAGGTCATACTCCTCTTGAATTCCCTTTAAACCAGCAGCAAGCATCACTGAAAATGCAAGATAGGGATTGCATGAAGGATCAGGACAACGGAATTCGATTCGAGTGGCCTCTTCTTTTCCAGGTTTGTACATAGGAACCCGAACAAGCGCAGAGCGGTTTCTCTGAGCCCATGAAATATATACAGGGGCCTCATAGCCCGGGACAAGCCTTTTGTATGAATTTACCCATTGAGCAACCACAAGGCATATCTCACGTGAGTGTTTTAATAGACCAGCTATGTATGACTTAGCCTTTTTGGATAAATGATGTTTATCCTTTGGATCAAAAAATGCATTTATCTCGCCCTCAAAGAGGGACTGATGTGTATGCATTCCACTTCCATTTTCTCCAAAAAGGGGTTTGGGCATGAATGTGGCGTATATGCCATACTTCATAGCAATCTCCTTAACCGTAAGCCGATAGGTCATCGCTGCATCAGCCATGGTTAGGGCGTCCATATAGCGAAGGTCAATCTCATGCTGGCTTGGTGCCACCTCATGATGACTATACTCTACACCTATCCCCATCTTCTCAAGGGCAATAATAGTATCCTTCCTGAGATCGCTTGCCAAATCCAGGGGCGTCAGGTCAAAATAACCACCAGAGTCCAGTGTCTCAGGCCTTCCTTTTGAGTTCTTAAAGTAAAAAAATTCCAGCTCAGGACCAACATAGAATGTAAATCCGAGATCAGCGGCCTTCATCAGATTTTTCCTCAAGGCCTGACGGGGATCCCCCTCGTATGATCTGCCATCAGGCCACTGAATGTCACAAAACATTCGAGCCACCTGGGTCTCCTGTGAGCGCCAGGGAAGAATAACGAATGTGCTGGGATCAGGCATGGCTATCATGTCACTCTCGTGGATCCTGGCATATCCCTCAATGGATGAACCATCAAATCCCTTGCCCTCATTAAGAGCCTCTTCCAGTTCCTCTGGCATAATAGCAAAGCTCTTTAAAAAACCGAGAACGTCAGTAAACCATAGACGAATAAATCTGACATTCAACTCCTTAACGCATTTCAAGACATATTCCTTATCCATCTCTGCCATGCCGAACTCCTTCATATTATTACTTTATCTGAAACTATTCAATATGTCGACATAGTCAACAATAAATAATCAATTATTTTGGGGAAATAATCTATTCAATGCGGTTTGTACGATGCGGATATTAATATCAAAGGGACGCCATTCCTTATGCCGCCCCTTTCTCTTCAAGGTTAACCCTGTCCTCAACCAGGATGTTGAGAGATTCTAATAAAAGCGTATGTAAGCTTTTATTAATTTTCTAGTTTTACTTCAATCCTCTTTGGCTTAACCTCTTCGCTCTTAGGTAAAACGAGTGTTAAGAGTCCATTTTCAAGGTTAGCAGATAAAGAGTCCTTGTTTATACCATTACCTATTGTGAATTCTCTATGATAATTATAGAGGTTGTATTCTGAGTATTTTAAATTATCCACTCTCTTCTCTCCATCAGTTACCCTTCCATTTATTTCCAAAACCTTATTGTTAAGAGTAATTTCAACATTGTCCTTTGTTACTCCAGGCATTTCAGCCTTGAGGACATATTCTCCTTCGGTTTCATAGATATCAACTGGAGGAACAATTACACACTCTTCGGAATTGTAAGCATCTTTTTTTAATTTTGTTACTTCTGTTGTCATTTTAATACCCCCTATTACTTTATATCAATCTTTTTGGGTTTATCCTCATCACTCTTTTGGAGCTTCACCCAAAGAATGCCATTATTCATAGTTGCATGAATATTGTTTATATCCACCCTAAATGGCAGCTTCACTGATTTTTTGAATTTACCAAATCTTCTCTCCTTCCTGATATAGGGCTTGTCCTGATAATCGTCCTTCTTGTTCCCTTCAATTATTAAGCTATTATTGATTAGGTGAAGATCTACATCTTCGACCTTAATGCCTGGAGCGATGATGCTAATGTCTAAATCGTCTCCATTCTCATAAAGGTTTATGTAGGGATATTCTCTTACCCTCGTAGTAGAGGGTATGTCCTTAAAAAAATTGTCGAACATCCTTCTCATCCCCAAAAGATCATCAAAGATATCATATGTAGTGTACATTTTTGACCTCCTTTTTGTTTCAATTAGTTTACATTTATATTAATTTTTTTGGGTTGTTTTGATTCATCCTTTGGGATTTCAATTTTCAAAACACCCTTTTTGAAGCTTGCTTTTACCTTGTCGCTCTTTACACCTTCTGGCAATGGTATTGAGCGAGAGAAAGAACCAAATCTTCTTTCAGTGTAGTGATATCTCTTGTCCTTGTCCTCTTCATCCTTCTCCGTCTTCTTCTCTCCATTCAGAGTGAGAAGATTATTTTCAATAGTTACCTTCAAATCCTTTTCGTCCATTCCAGGCATCTCTGCCTTGATATGAATCATCTTGTCATCCTCTTCCATATCAATTGTAGGGATCCACTCGGATTCAAAGAGTGTTGTGGGTCTTAAGGAGAAGAAATCATCAAATATATTGGTGATGTTTCTTCTAAAGAGATCCATTCCAAAATTGTTGTTTCTGTTTCGTTTTGCTATATTCCAGTTCATGGCTATCCTCCTTTTCGTTTTCTGTTAGCACTCACCAGAGGCGAGTGCTAACAGGTTATATGTTATTAATACGGAATTAATTAAAAAAAGTCAATAGGGTGAATGAAAAAAAATGCGGTTTTTTTAATTTTTTTATATTTTTTTGGCTTTCTGATTGCATTAAACTTTTCTGAAATCTTATCTTATTTAACCACAAATATGTCCTATAATATGCTTGAAAAAATTATCTTATGGTAAGCAGTATGTTGTATAGAGCTATGAACGGAAAAAGAATGAAAGAGAATAAGGAAAACCGTTTTACTATAAGCTTGCCAATGGCCGATGATCCGGTTTTAGTAGCCTGCCCTAAATGTTCAAATAAGGTTTCAATAGTGCCATACTGTGATAAACAGGTGAGGTGTTCTTGTCTATAATGCGGTTATCATATTGAGAAGCCTTCTGATGGTCGTTCATTCTATTGGTTTGACGAAAATCCAACTGATGGTTTTTTTGGCTTCGATCTCTGGCTCAAAACAGCTTGTGCTGGACACACTTTGTGGGCATTTAATATTAGGCATCTTGAGTTTCTTGAATCCTATGTTTCAGCGAGGCTTAGGGAGCGAGAGAAGGATGAGAGGTTGGGTTGGCATAATTCCTCTCTTGCCAGCCGTCTGCCAAAGTGGCTAAAGCCAGCAAAAAATCGAGAAGCGATACTGAAGGCAATTTATGAACTCAAAGCAAAAACATAACAAATAGTTGGACGCAGACCTGTGTAAGCTATTACATGTTATTTCAAAAAGTTACCGTCATACCCAAGCAAGTGAGTAAGGTTTAGAAGGTTGTAACCAAATTATAATATAAGATATATTGGAGGTTTATGATGAAGAGGTCAAAAATATTTGCTTTTGTTGGATTAATATTGGCTATTCTATTGACTGTAACAATATTTATGTTTCCAATGAAAGGTGAGGCAAAGTCAAAAGTCGTTGCTATAAAAGGAGTAAGCTATAATGTTAATTCCTCTCTGATGGATAATCTAAAATCACTTATCGGCAAGAAGGTTTATGTTTCCCTCAATTCAGGGAAAACTCTTATCGGATTTGTTAAAGAAGTAGGGAACCACCTAATGCATCTTGAAAAATTGGAGGGGAAAGATTATTTTGATGCCCTGATTAGAATTGAATATATTATAGCCATCGATACTAGATTTAGGAAGCTCCAGCGATGATTTGCATTCTCTATTAGTGTGATTATAGTAGTGATCTAACATGGGATAGACAAGGATGCGCCATAAATCGTTTGCCTACATGTCTGCCTGAGTATTATTCCTCGAGAGCACATTGAAAACTTCGCTTAGGCTTTAGTAAAAGAATTAAGTATGTTGCCTTTCTGCGTGAGATATAAGTCTCTGGACAAGGGAAGATTAAAATGAGTATCTCTCATCATCCCTCTGCTATTGAGGGAAATAGAAGTCCACTGCTTTGTATTCTATCCTTGTCCCTATATCTGTTTTCAATTTGATGAAATCATTCCTCTCATGCTCAACCTTGTGCCGAGGCTGAGATGGAATATAATACATAAGGGTCGCGATAATGACAACGTTGCTAATGATCGTTGCAATTATCTAATCTGCATATCACCTTTGATATAGTGATTGTGCACGTGGGCAAGTCCCTTGATCATATCAAATGGGATTTGATCCTTACTAATTTCATCGAGTAATTTCACAAGATAACCAACAGGGAAAGAGTAGTAAAGAAGAACAGGCCACATAGAATCGACATCCCTGCCAGTCTTTTGCTGAGAACTGAATCCCCTTTATGTGTAATATACTCAGTATATCCAAAAATATACCCTCCAATAATTCCCACAATTGAACCGAAATAACTTAAATTGACAAATCTGTTATCCTCGCCAGCAATACCTAAGAAACTGTAGGTGAGAAAAATGCTCATGGAACAGGGAACCCATAATCCAAGAATTGAGAGGAGAGTATAAATCTTTCCCCTGTTTTACCAAATAATTGCAACGTTAATATTTGTACATACTATGTGATAAAGAATCCTATAAAAATACTCAGAACAACGAACCACTCTGGTTTGAATAGCTGATAAAGCATCTTTCCCCTGGCGATAATGGTATATAGAAAAAATCAGTGTAAATAAAAAGAATTACATTAAAGATGGTTTCATCCTTGTTGAATTTCAGACGATTCTTTTTTTTAAACATGGATTTTCTTTCCATGAATATTGAGGATAGACCTTTTCTCATGTCTTGATTATAATATAGTGGAAATGCAAAAAGCCTTGCACACCCTGAACTTACAGTCAAGCTGTTTACTATCTTATAACATTAATCGGATTTATATACATAATGTTTATCCTCAGCAATGCTTCACTGTTCAAAATATGCTGTGTTATATTATTTATTAAGGTCTGCAATTAAAATAAATTTTATATTTTATGAAGATAGCAGCAAAGTATACACTATTGATTGGTTGAAGCTATGTCTCTGTTGATCAATAAACAATTTATGTTATGTAATAAAAAATTTTAATGAATATCATTTCTGTTTTTCCAAATATCAATTGACGGTACTAAAAGTTTATGGTAACACAATTACCATCTCAAATAGCGTTCTATACTAATGGAATGAGTAAGGATTTGAAAGGCAATTATTTAATATTGTTAGATAACAGGCATATATAAATCAAGAATTAACCTAATATAATACTTGAGCATACTATTAATACACCTTAACCCCGCTTCAAAATGTAGGGTGATCTACTAGTTTTGATGCAATAATATAGTAATAACAGAGCATCGTCCTAATTCGCGTTACTTACAAGGGGAAATTTTCTATATGCTACAGGGAACTACTGTTAATTTAGGGAATATTCTGCTTTCATTTTCCGAAGCAATTCATCACGCTAATGTATCCATTTCTGCTCATCAGATGAGGACAGCCTTCATTACATGACAAATGGCAAATGGTAGCAAATTGCCTCAAGATGAAAAACAGAAAATATTTATCGGCGCGATACTTCACGATGTTGAGGCGTTAACCCCAGAGGACAAAACAAGACTACATAATTTTGAAGAAGTCAACATTGATACTCATTGTATCTGTGGGGCAGCGCTCTATGAATCATGTCCTTTACTAAAAGAATCTTCAACAATGGTAAGAGGGCACCATAAACCCTGGAATAAATGGGAAACAGCTATCAATTCAAATGAAGCTTTTGATTCCCAAGTATTATAACTTGCAGACTATCTTGAACGGTTAATCATTCGAAACCAATATATATTGCATCAGAACGAGGAACTGATTAAAAAATTACTTCCTTGAAAGGAGATGAAATTCACCCTGATGTTGTTGATTTATTTGTAACAGTCTCAAATCGTGAAGACTTTTGGTTGGACTTGGTTTCTCCCAGGTTATATTCAATTCTTATGCATTTTGGCCCGTTCAGAAGAGTTGATATTGAAATTGAGCAGATTTTTTCTATAGCTACTTTTTTTAGAAACCTTATTGATTTTAAATCTTCTTTTACTGCAACACATTCAACTGGGGTCGCAGAATGCGCTTCCATAATTTTTAAGATATTTGGATTAATTATAAATGAAACATTTCTCATCAAATTAGCAGGATACTTTCACGACATTGGAAAATTATCTGTTCCAAATTCTATTTTGGAGAAACCTGACAAGTTAACAAAAGAGGAATTTGCAGTCATTAAAAAACATAAATATTTCACCTATTTAGTTTTAAACTCAATTGGGGCCTATACCATATTCCAGAATGGGCTGCTTTTCATCATGAAAAATTGGATGGTTCTGGATATCCATTTCATATCAATAGCGAGAAATTGGAGACAGCTTCAAGGATAATGGCTGTTGCTGATATATTTACAGCCCTTGCTGAGGATCGACCATATCGAGATAGGATGCAGCGTGATGAAATTGAGCGAATAATAAAAAATATTGCGAAAAATAATGGAGTAGATAAAAAAATCGTGGATATCCTCTTCGAAAATTATGAAGAAGTGTTGGAACATGTTAAAGAAAAGCAGTCTATTGCAAATGCTGAATACAGAAAGCTTCTTGTTTCATGATTAACGGAATTAGCGAATAAAGTGCTGGATTATTGAGCTTTCTTATTCATGCTTAAAGACGATATTGACATAATAAATTCAGGCTCCTCCCATATTGCACCTCTATGTTTAAAGACTACAGATCAATTGATAGTATTCCATTATACCATTAATCGAATTTAATCACTTCTGTCCAGACACAGGCAACAGGTTCAGTTGGAGGACTCATTATCCTTTCATCCAATATATTATGAGACGGGCTGATTGTCCTTAGAAAAGGAGCTTGACTTTCCATAATAGTTGGCTTATTTTTTATACACAATATATGTGACATAATGCAGGATGTTATATGTCTGATTCAACAAATGAAAATTTTATCCCCTATTCCAGTATGAAGGAGCAGATAGAAGGTGAAATTCAAGCTCTTTTAGAAAACAAGAAGAATACTGAAGAGATTGAAATTCCAAGAATCTCTTTTGAGAGGGGCAACACTAATATATATTTCCCAATACCATACCTTGATGAAAGGATATTGGTTAAATTCATCAATATAATGAATATTCATTTGGATAATATAAGAATCCATTCCTTTGAGCGTGGATTATATGCCTTCCAGGCCCTGAATGAGAACATCTTTAAGACGGAAAATATTTTGGATAATCTTAAGATTCAGGTTATGGGATTAATCGAGAGATTCAATATCGAGATTTCGAAAAAGGGTAATTTCACACAGGAAGAGATCAATCTAACAATTGAGATATTCAAAGCAGCATATTTCTCAGATAGTAGGAGCGACCCATTTGTCAGATTAAAGGCTTTTGGGGCTTCGGTGCTTTCAACTGAAGTGTCCTTAGACTGGACCTGCATCGCAGGTTATGAGGAGGTAAAGAGGAATGTAAAGGAGTCAATTATATTGCCACTCAAGAATCCTGAAATATATGATTCCATAGCAGAAATGACAAGGGCACGGTTTGAATCTAATAGACCCCATGCCATCCTCTTTGAAGGAGCTCCTGGGGTGGGGAAGACTACCATTGCCAGGATCATATCTGGAAGAGTAGATTTGCCTTTAATTTATATTCCCATTGAATCAATAATGTCAAAGTGGTATGGCGAATCTCCCAGGAATCTATCTCAGATTTTTGATATAGCTGAGGAGATAGGGGGTGCTATCCTCTTCTTCGATGAGATAGATTCACTGGCAGGATCAAGGGATCAGAATATGTTTGAAGCAACAAGAAGGGTTCTCTCTGTATTATTAAGAAGACTAGATGGAATAGATTCTGTTATCAACACGCTGATCATAGGAGCAACTAACAGGAAGAGCGATCTTGATCACGCCCTCTTAAGCAGGTTTGACCAGACGATTCATTTCCCATTGCCCAATCTCAGAGAGAGGGCGTCAATCTTTTCGACCTATGCCGCGCACCTAAATGAGGGAGAGCTTGAGGCCTTAGCGAGAGTATGTGATGGTATTTCTGGTAGAAACATAAAGGACATCTGTGAATTTGCCGAGAGGAGATGGGCCAGAAGGCTAATAATCAAAAAACTATCAGCATCGGTCCCACCCTATGAATATTATACACAAGCCTTAAGATTGTGGATAAATGATCGTGGGGACGAAAAGTTGATATGCCAGACGGGAAATGGATAAGAGTATTCTATTTAAAGAGCTCAACGAGGGAATAATTCAAGAGAGGTTTTTCGCCTTTAAGAGAAATCTTTGTAAGAATATTAAATATATTGAAAGATATGGGGGTTTAAGTAGAGTAATTCCTCTGTTTGATTCAAAAAGCGTCATTATAGTCGGTGCTGGGTCTTCTCTTAAAAGAGAGCTTGACATTCTAAAGAGATACTGCAATAGAAGAGAGATCGCTATAATTTCAACTGACATGGCGCTAGCCCCGCTTTACAAAAATGGCATATTACCAAAGTTTGTCATCTCTTGTGAGACAACGCCAGTGGATTTTTTCAGGGATATATCAACTGATAATATGCACCTTTTAGCCTTTAGCTGTCTCTCAAATGTAAATTTGCGTAAATGGAAAGGGGATATCAGCTTTTACAATTGGATGATACATAATCCTCTATACGATAAACTTTGGGAAACCGCTGGCTTAGACCTAGGTTTTGTTGCCACAGGTGGTATCGTAACAACTCAGGCTGTATCTTTAGCTCTGTCGTGCAATATACAGTCGCTAATGCTAATAGGAAATGATTTAGGTTTTCGACGGGAGTACTATATTAAGGAATCGGTGGTATTCAACAATAACCTATCCCTAAGCAACAGGCTCGATACCATGGAAACTATGGATATGAAGATGATTCGAAAAAGCCGGCAATATGAAATCAATAGGGGAGAGAGTGTATTTTATTCTAATAATCAATTTCTTGCTGCCAAGTTTTGGCTTGAGGAACTCTTTAGTAAAACAAGTATTCAGGTATTTGACAGCAGTGATCCAGGATGTTCTGAAGGTTCTTTGAAAAAGGTAGAGCTTAGAAATTTTTTTGGGAGATTTGATAGAAGAGCAAAAAAGAAGAGGCGATGATATGATAATACTTCATAAAATGAATGGGGATGAGTTCATTTTAAATGCAAATCATATAGAGACAATGGAAGCAAAACCAGACACTGTTCTTACACTTACTAACGACAGGAAGTATCTTGTAAAGGAGACTATAGAGGAGATAATAGAGAGGATTGCAGAATATCAGAGGTCAATTTACCTTGGAATTGAGACTAGAATCAATTGCAGATAACTCTTGTCTGAACATTATTGTGAGGAGATGACTTCTCCTTTCCCATTGTATTAACAATAAAATGCATTCAAGGATTCGGGGATCCAAGTTAAAATATTGAATCGTTGTAGTGGCGAACGGC